>DATDNV010000622.1:0-4749 GCA_036518075.1 Thermoanaerobaculia bacterium | reverse complement strand
GGAATCGGCTCAAATTTCTTCACGACCGCGCCCAGGGGAATGTCGGTGCAGGAGTGGATCACCTTCAGAATCGCCGTTCGCGGTTCGACCGAGAAAACCGATGCCCGGCCGCGATACTGATAGAGCCGGCCGAGGCTCTTGCCCGTGATCGGATGAAAGATCTCCTGCTCCGGCGTGATCAGCCAATACTGGTCGCCCACCCGGAACCCCTTGTCGTAGCCCCCGTCGATATAGACCAGGTCTCCGGCGATGTAGTCGATCTGCTCCGCCAGATTCTCGGCGCTGATGACCGAGGCCGGGAACGTGTCGTTGTAGTCGCTCATGTAACCGAAGCAATAGACGTCGCTCTCGTAGCCGATCGGCAGCGGAGCCGATTGGGCCGAGACGCGGTTGTTCTCGACGCGCGTCACGCTGGGAGGAGGCGTTTGGTCGGCGGGCTGGCCTCCGACCGGCGCCTGGCCGAATGTCCATCCGGCGAGCAGCACCCCGAGCCCGGACAGGAAACCCCGTAGCGTCCAGCGCATGGTGGCTCCTTAAAATTTATGGCGAATTACGCCTAACGCCTAAAATTACTAGTTCTTTGGGCGGGTGTCAACGGAGGCGGACGCGGGGGGAGGGGTTTTGGCATGGCCTGCAGAGCCTCGAACCTTCTTTGCGTACTCGCTTTCGGGGAATTCCGCCATGAGACGAGCCAGATACCGCTCGGCCTCCTGGTCGCGACCAAGCTGCTTCAAGACCTTGGCCTTGTAGAAAAAGAGTTTGTCCCGCCCCCCGTATTCGGGAAATCGCTCCTCCAAGGAGGTGAAACGCCCGAGCGCGGCACCCGCCGAGCCTTTCCTCATGTAGAAGTAGCCGACTCCGAATTCGTGCTCCGCCAGAAGATCGGTCAGTGTCCGCATCCGATCACGGGCCTGCGAAACGTAGATCGAGTCGGGGAACTCGTGAATGAGCGATCGATACTGGTCGATCGCCTCGCGGGTCGATGTTTGATCCCGATCGGGCCGTTCGTGCTCCTTGTCGTAGCAGAGAGCGAACTGATAGCGAGCGTAGTCGCGCCGCGCGGCGCCGGGATACCGGTTCAGGTAGTCGCGGTACCGGAAGCGAGCCTCGGTGTAACTGGACGCCCCTCCCTGCCGAAAGTAGGAGTCGGCGACCATGAGCAGAGACTCTCTGCCAAGTGGATCGTTGGGATAGGTCTCGAAGACGAAATTGAGGTACTTGCGCCCTTCCTCGTACTTCTTTCTCCCGATGAGGCCTCTCCCCTTCTCAAACAGAGTTTCCTTCGGCGTCGAGAGGAGCTCCTGCGTCAGCTTGTCGGCCTTCTTCGGCGCGTTGGAAGACGAAGAGGTCTTGGACGAAGCGCAGCTCGTGAGCGCGAGACCGAGAACGAGCGTTGCGATCGCGCGCCCGAGCCACGCAACAGGGAGTCCAGATCGCTCCGGACGCGAGGTCATCGTGAACGGTGTCTTCCCGGGTTGCTGTTCCCGGTTCTCGCCGTGAGTCCCCTTCAAACGCGCACTCCTCCGCGAGCCGCCGCTCGGAGCGCTCCGATTGCTGCGGCGGGATCGCTTTGTCCATAGACCGCCGTACCCGCGACGAGAATCTCCGCTCCGGCGGCGGCGACCTCGCTGGCGTTGTCGGCGTCGACGCCTCCATCGACTTCGATCGGCGTCCGGCTCGAAGACCGACGAGCCTCGTCTCGGAGCTGCCGAATCTTACCCAGAGAAGACGGCAGAAACTTCTGGCCTCCCCATCCCGGGTTGACGGACATGACGACCGCGTAGTCGAGATCGCTCCAGACCTCGGAGAGCGCGGCCGTTGGTGTCGCCGGGTTGAGAACCGCTCCCGCCCGCACGCCCGCCCTCCGAATCATGTCCAGACAACGCTGCAGGTGGTGCGTGGCCTCGACGTGAACGGAGACCCAGTCGGCGCCCGCGTCGAAATACTGCGGAAGCGTTCGCTCGGGACTCTCGATCATCAGGTGCACGTCGAGCGGCAGCTTCGTCGCACGCCGCAGAGAAGCGATGACGGGCGGTCCGATCGTCAGATTCGGCACGAACCGGCCGTCCATGACGTCCACGTGAACGAGATCGGCGCCCCCGGCCTCGGCGACGGCGACGGCCTCGGCCAGCCGCGCGAAGTCCGCGGCAAGCAGGGACGGCGCGATCCGGACGCTCATCGAGTCGGGGCCATGGGCTCGGCCGCGCGCGACAGCGTCAACGAGACCACTTCGCGGCTGGAGATGGGATACCCGGCCGGCGGAAACTGCTTGAGGACCGTGTTGGGGGCGATTCCTTCGTAGGATTCGTAGCGCGCGCTGCCCACCCGGAACCCTCTGGCCTCGAGCCGGGGGCGGATCTTCTCCGCGTCCTTCCCGATCAGATCCGGCATGACGAATCGGTACTCTGGCGCGCCCCGGTTGGTGAGCGCGGCCACCGACTCGTTCTTCGAGGCCGGCGAATCGGGCTCCGGATCCTGGGCCACGATGCCGACACGCGCCGCCGGATCCCGATACCAGGATACGGCTCCCAGCTCCAGAGACTGCTCGGCGAGCTTGAGCGCGGCCGCCCGCGGCGGCAGGCCGATCAACTCGGGCACCTTCACCTGCGCGCGGCCCAGAGAGACGACGACTCGGATGATCTGTGCTGGCTTTGCGAGCGATCCGCTTTCGGGAACCTGGGAGAGGATCTGGTCTTTTCCCACGCGCTCGTCGTAGCGGGCCCGGCTGCGCTGTTCCTCCACCCGCAGCCCAACCCGCTGCGCCTGGACCATCGCCTGCGGGAGCGATTTCCCGACGAGGTCCGGTACCGCCACCGAGCGACCCACGATCGACCGTTCGAACATGAACCAGGCTCCCGCAAAGAAGATCCCGAGCAGCAAGAGGGCGTAACAGAGCCGAAAAAGGACACGCATCAGCCCCGAAAATTAACACGGATTGACAGGAGGATTCGCGTGATCGGGCGATCGGATGATCGGCGGACTCGGTCGGCAGCGACCGATTCTGGCTATTTCCGATCACTCGATGTCCGATGCCTCGATCACCCGATTCTTCTTTCGGGAATTCGCCTTCCCGGCACAGGGTTTGCGACCACATAGTCTTCATGAAACCGAAAACGGGCGACTCCGACGTTCCTTCCTGGTTTTCGGACAGACGATTCAAGAAAGCGGATCTCCACTGCCACTCCGTTTACTCGACCTTCAAGTACTTCCGCCTCGCCAACACGAGAGACTCCTACAACCGCCCCGAGGAGGTCTACCGCGTCGCCAAGGAACGCGGGATGGACTTCGTCACTCTCACGGACCACGACTCGATCGAGGGCTGCCTCTACCTCCTCAACAAGTACCCCGACCTCGCCGATTTCTTCATCTCCGAGGAAGTGGAGACCTGGTTTCCGGAAACGCGGCAGCGGATCCATGTCAACGTATTCGGTATCGACGAGCGCCAGCACGAAGAGATCCAGCGGCGCCGCGACAACGTCTACGACCTCCACGAGTATCTGAGGCAGGAGCGGATCATCGCTTCGGCCAACCACATGTTCCAGAACTATCGAATGCGCAACTCGCCTCGCCAGTACGTGGAAGAGATGCTTCGGATGTTCGACATCTTCGAGGTCAAGAACGGGGCGATGGCCTCCCAGCACAACCGTCTGGTCGAAGACCTGATGAGCGTCGTGCGCGAGAAGAGAGGCAGCCTTTCGCTCGTGGCCGGCTCCGACGCCCACACGCTCGGTCCCCTCGCCCTCGTCTACACCGTCGCCGAGGCCGATACTGCGGCGGAATTTCTCGACAAGGTGCGCAGCGGCGAGTGCCTGGTCTGGGGAGGCGAGATGGGATTCCGCGTTCTCCTGTCCGACGTCTACCGGATGGTCTTCCGTTACTACGGAAGCGTCCTGGACCTGAAGAGCCCGGAGTACACCGCGGGAGAGAAGGCCCGCCACCTCGCGCTGGCGGCGATGGGCGCTCCCTTTACCGCGGCCGGGGTCCCGTTCGCGATCACTTCGCTGAACTACCTCAAGCAGATCTTCGTCTCGCGAAGGGTCGGCCAGGAGATCCTCGAGCATTACGACGACCGGCACAAGCCGTCGTAGTTGACTTTCAGCGCAGGCGGTCGCTCCGCGACCAGGCGCCGAGAATTTTCTAAACGAGAGCAAAGCCGGACCCCACCGCGCGAGATCTCTCTCCGGCGTCACCCCTGCGGCCCTCTCACTTTGGCTTTGGTCACACTCTCGGCACGCGCCGGGCCCGCCTCACGGAGGAGCCGTGAGTGAGGGAGCGTGGCGCAGAGAAGCCTTGGCCCCCCGGCCAGACTGCGACCGAACGACAAGCGAGGGCCCGGTTGCAACTCGAGCGGCATGGCCCGAGCGTGGCGACGAGGGAGGCGGGCCCGGCGCGGCGGCTCCGATCGGGACATGCCTTGTGAGGTCCAACGTAGGGCTCGCGAGACTCCATAGAATCGGGGAGTGACCTCTTCCCGGATCCCGGGGGACCATCTCCCCATTGGCGCCCACCAATCGATCGCCGGGGGAACGCCTCGGGCGGTCGAACGCGGCCTCGCGAGCGGATGCCGCGCGCTGCAGATCTTCGTCAAGAGCAATCGAGCCTGGGCGGCGCGCGAGATTGAGGAGGCCGAGATGGGTGCCTTTCGACGCGCCGTCCGCGACGCGAGACTGCCCGTGGCGGCGCATGCCTCCTACCTGATCAATCTCGCGGCGTCGGCGCCGGCTATGCGCCGGCGCTCTGTCCGGGGTC
>DATDNV010000621.1:0-5950 GCA_036518075.1 Thermoanaerobaculia bacterium | reverse complement strand
GGCGCCTCGAGGAATACCTTCGAGCGGGCCGCTGGACGGCGATGCGACGCCTCGCGCTTCCGGGCGCCTGCTTGCTCGTGGCCGGATGGTCGTTGGCCGACTCTGCCCGCCGGAGGCGGTTTCTCGTGGGAGCGGCACTCGCGGAGATTGCGGCCTTCGGCGTCGGATACCTTCCCGCTTCCGATTCAGCCAACCTTCGCGGCGAAGCTCCTGCGATTCGCGACGTGAAGCGGCTCGATCCGGAGGGACTCGGGATGGTCGCGTCCGCGGAGGGCATTTATCCTGCCAACCTCGCCACGCTCGACCGCGTGCGGGACGTCGTTTCGTTCGACGTTCTCGAAGATTCGAAGAGAACGGAACGATTGCGGTCGTGCGGTTTCGAGGAAACCAGACGCGCATTTGGCGGCGACTCTTCGGCTCCGTGCCTGGCCGATCTCGGGGTCCGCTTCTTTCTCTCGCGCGAACCCCTGGCCGGGACCGCTCGGGTCGGGGGAGACGAGCCGCCCGGAGTCGGCGTCTACGAGATTCCGCATCCGCGTGTTCTGCCGATGCCGCCGAATTCGCCTCCCAAAGGCCTGGGGGAGGGGGCGCTCGTCACGGCGCTGGGATTCGTGGCGGCGGCGCTGCTGATCCGCGGCGCCGGCCGACCGCGGGCCTAGAGCACGCCCTTCAAGATCACCGCTGAAGCTTCGGCGACTTCGGCGGCTCCGCGTCGGATCGCCTTCGGCGTCTCTCGTCCTCGTAGCGGAGAAAAAAGTCTCTCAGAGTTCGCCCGGGAAGGGCTTCGAACGTCTTCTCGAGCGTCCGAATGTTCGAAATGCGATCGACGCGGAAATTGCGAAAGTCCTTTCGCATCTCGCACCAGGCTCCCAGCGACCATGTCGAGCCCCAATAGAAGAGACCCAGCGGCTGAACGGTTCGCGACGAACCCGCGCCCGCCCGGTCTTCGTAATGGAAGGTCACCTTGCACCGGCTTCGAACCGCACGGCGAAGCTCGGAAAGACACGCGGCGACCTGTTTCGGAACGTGAAAGCCCGGTGCGAAGAGTGCGGCGTCGGGAACGCGCGTCTTGAGTCGGTCGGGAAGAACTGCCTCGACTTTGGCGACCACGTCCGCGGCCGCGTTGGCGAGCCCCGCATCCGCCCAGCTCTGCACGATCCGAGCGCCGAGAACGAGCGCTTCGATCTCTTCCTCGGTGAACATCAGAGGAGGGAGATCGAAGCCCCGCGGAAGGGCGTATCCGACTCCCGCCTCTCCCAGGATCGGGACTCCCGAGAGAATGAGGTCGCGAACGTCGCGATAGATGGTTCGCTCGGAGACCTCCAGCGCCTCCGCCAACTGGCCGGCTGTGGTCGCTCCGCGCCGGCGGAGGCGCTGGACGATTCGGAAGAGCCGATCGGCGCGCCGCACGGGATGATCGTACCGAGCCCGCTACTTCTTCTCCATCGGCTGAAAGACGGCGAACCGAGCGCCCGTCGGGTCTGCGAGCACCGCGTACCATCCCACATCGGGAATCTCCTGGCGATCTTGAAGCACCTTTGCACCCAAATCCCGAGCGGCGCCGACCGTTCGAGAGACATCCGGGACTCGAACGTAAGTCAGCCAATACGGAGTCGCGCCGTCTCTGCCGGTCAGCCCGCCCTCGATGCCTTCACCGGTCTTGATTTCCGTGTAGGTTCCCGCGGGCGTCGGCAGATCGTTCATCGCCCATCCGAAGAGTCGACTGTAGAAGCGCTTGGCGGCGGAGGCATCGGCGGTGTGGAGCTCGCAATAGGTGAATGGGTTCGACATGACGATTCTCCTTTCACCTGCGATCGTTCCCGACTCCTCCTGACAGCGTCTTGTCAGGAGTCTTTCTCGGACTCCCCCTCGTTTCGCAGTGTTTCGGCTGCCGTTCGCGCACCGAAAAGTGCGACAAGCGGCGCATACGGCGGCTCGCCGGCGGGTTCGTCCGCCTCTCAGCGAACATCGCAGCCGGCCAGCTTAGAATTCGCTCGTGCTCTATCGCTTCGAGAACGTCCGCAAGTCCTACGGTCCCAAGGAGGTGCTCCGGGAGGTGACCTGGCAGCACAACCCCGGCCAGAAAGTGGGGCTCGTCGGGCGTAACGGGGCAGGCAAGACGACGCTTCTTCGCATCGCGCTCGGCCGCGAAGAGCCGGACGCGGGAGAGTTCATCAAGGCGAACGCGGTCCGGATCGCTACGGTCGACCAGACGCTGCCGGGAGATCTCTCCGAAAGCCTTCACGACTTCGCAGCCGGAGCCTTCCAACACCTCCATCGCATCGAGGCGGAGCTGCGCCGGCTCGAGCACGCCATGGCGGATGGAGACAGCTCGGCGGCGCTTCACGATAAGTACGATGCCTTGTCGCACCGCTTCGAGAACGAGGGAGGATACGAGATGGTCGCCGAGGTGGAGAAGGCCCTCTCGGGCCTGGGCTTCGAGAAGGCCGACTTCGCCCGCCCTTTGAGCGAGCTGTCGGGCGGCCAAAAGAACCGCGCGATGCTCGCCCGCGCGATCCTCGCCAACCCCGACGTGCTCCTCCTCGACGAGCCGACGAACCATCTCGATTTCGCCGCGGTCGAGTTTCTCGAGGACTATCTCGCACGCTCGCGCCGCGCATACCTGGTGGTCACGCACGATCGGCGCTTTCTGGACACGGTCGCCGAGGAAATCATCGATCTCGAGAACGGGAGGCTGACCTCCTACTCGGGCGGCTATTCCGCGTATCGCCGCCAGAAAGCCGAGCGCGTGCTGTCGGCCACGCGCGCCTTCGAGAAGCAGCAGGAGTTCATCGAGAAGGAGAAGGAGTACATCCGCCGCAACATCGCCGGTGTCAATTCGCGGCAGGCGAAGGGACGGCGGACGAAGCTCGCGCGCGTGGAGCTTCTCGAGAAACCGACCGACGACGTCACCTCCGTCTCTTTTCGCTTCGACGCAGCCCGCGTCGGCGGGCGGAGCTTTCTCCGCACGCGGCACCTCGACGCCGGGTACTCGTCGGACGCCCCGATCGTCCGCGACGTGTCTCTGGAGCTGCTGCGCGGCGAGCGGATGGCGATCCTGGGCGAGAACGGAACGGGGAAGACCACCCTCTTGAAGACGCTGGCGGGCCGGCTGGCGCCGCTCGCCGGTTCCGTTGCGCCCGGGCACGACGTCTCGATCGGCTACTACGACCAGGAGCTCTCCGATCTCGATCCGCGCCGCCGGGCCATCGACGCGGTCTGGGACGAGCATCCGGAGGAGACGGAAGAAGCGATGCGCTCCTATCTCGCTCGCTTCGCGTTCCGCGAAGAGGAGGTCTTCGCCACGATCGCCGATCTCTCCGGAGGGGAGAAAGGCCGGCTGACGCTCGCCGTCGTCATGCGGCAGCGCCACAACCTTCTTCTCCTCGACGAGCCGACCAATCACCTGGATCTCGACTCCCGGGAGGCTCTCGAAGAATCGCTCGAGGATTTTCCAGGCTCGATCGTCTTCGTCTCCCATGACCGCGCGTTCATCGATCGCCTGGCGACCCGCGTGCTCGACCTGCGCGCCGGTCGGGCTCGGTTCTTCGACGGGGATTACTCGGAAACGGCTGCGGCGCGGGCCGAGCGCCGGTCGCGGCCGGAGCCGGAAGAGTCCGCTTCCCCCGGCGCGCCGGAGCCGCGAGGCGCTGCCGCGCCGGTTCGTCCCCGCCGCTCCGAGAGTCCCAAGGACCGCGAAGCGGCTCGCCGGCGCAAGAAGATCAAGACGCTCGAGGAGCGCGTCGCGGCGCTCGAAAGCGAGATCGAACGGCTGGAGACCAGACTCTGGGAAGAGGCGCTCGATCTGGGTCCGGTGGCCTCTCGCGATCTCGCTCAGCAGAAGGGAGCGAAAAAGGAGGAACTCGACCGTCTCGTGGAAGAGTGGGCGTCCCTTTCCGAGCTCGAAGGCGCCGAGCCGACGCCCGGACGATCGGGAGCATGAGCTCGGGCGCGCCGAGTCCCGCCGGTGAAGGAAAGGCTGCGATCATCGCGATCGGGTCGGAGCTGCTCGGCCCGCTTCGACAGGACACCAATTCGCTCTGGCTCGCCGCGAAGCTGGAAGAGGTCGGCATCTCGGTCGTCCGGAAGGCGATCGTGGGCGACGACGTGGAAGCGATCGCCCGGGAGCTTGGCCATTCGGCTCTCGAGGCCGCTCTGACGATCACGACCGGGGGGCTTGGCCCGACCGCGGACGACGTCACCGTCGCCGCCGTCGCGGTGTGGCTCGGCACGACGCTGCGGCGCGACGAAGAATTCGTGGCTCGCATGCGGGCCCGCTTCGAGCGCCGGGGCCTTCGAATGCCGGCCGTCAACGAGAAGCAGGCGGACTTCCTCGTGGGCGCGCGCGTGCTCGAGAACCCGCGCGGGACCGCGCCCGGATTTTGGGGCGCGAAGAACGGCGTCGAGATCGTGGTGTTGCCCGGCGTGCCATCCGAGATGCGCGAGATCATGGAAGGGAGCGTGTTGCCGGTGCTTCGGGAGCGCGCGAAGGGGGCGGGCTCACTCCGGCGTGTCCTGCGGATCGCCGGCATGGGCGAGTCCTATGTCGAGGAGATGGTCGCGCCCGTTTACGAGAAGTGGCGGGAGCATCCGGTCACGATCCTCTCCTCTCCCGGAGAGGTCCAGCTTCACCTCCTGGTCCGGGGAGAGCCGCCACGAGCGAGTGAAGTCCTCGACGACATGGAGCGGGACTTTCGAGAGGCGCTGGGCAGCCGGATCTTCGGACGAGACGACGAAGACTTGAGCGCGGCAGTCGGCCGGCTGCTCCGGCAGTCGCGACAGACGATTTCGGTAGCGGAGTCTTGTACGGGAGGGATGATCGCGGCTCTTCTGACCGACATTCCCGGTTCGAGCGACTACTTTCGGGGCGGAATCGTGGCCTATGCGAACGACGCCAAGGAGGAGATGCTCGGGGTCGCGCCGGCCACGCTCGTGCGGCACGGAGCGGTTTCGGAAGAGGCGGCGCGAGAGATGGCCGCGGGCGCACGGAAACGGTTCGAGTCGGACCTCGCCGCCGCCGTCACCGGCATCGCGGGTCCGGACGGCGGGACGCCGGAGAAGCCGGTCGGAACGGTCTGGTTCGCGCTGGCAGACGGCCAGGGAACCGCTGCCCGCACTCGCCGCTTCGTCGGCGATCGCGCGATGGTTCGGAGAGCGGCTTCCCTGTTTGCCCTCGAGCTCGTGCGGCGGCGGGTGACCGGGAGCGAGCATGAGTGAGGCCGACCCGGTTCGGGCCTTCTTTGCGGTCCCTTCTTCGCCGGCCTGGGTCGAGAGCGCGCAGGATCTCGTCGGGGGGCTGCGCCGTTGCCTGCCGCAGGCTTCCTGGACCAAGCCCCCGAGCTGGCACCTGACTCTTCTGTTTCTCGGCGACGTCTCGAGAGAAGCGGCGCGCTGCTTCGCGCAGGAGATCGGCCCGCTGGCCCGCTCGTCGCTCAAAGGTCAGCTGTCGGCATCCGGAGCCGTGGTCTTTCCGCGCCACGGCCCGGCGCGGGTCCTGGCTGCCGGTTTCGCGCCCTCTCCGTCGGCCGAGAATCTCGTGCGTCTGGCGGAGGAGGCGCACCGGGCCGCCTCCCGCTGCATGCCCGCCGCCCATTTTGCCGATCACAAACCGTTCCACCCACACGTGACCTTCGCGCGGATTCGCCAACCGTGGTCCGCCGCCGAAGTCGATTCCTTTCGGCGGGAAGTCGACGCCTGGAGATTTCCTTCCTGGCCGGTGGATCGCTGCGTCCTGTACGAGAGCCGGCTGGGGCGTGACGGAGCGGTGCACACGCCGATGGGAGAGTGGCCGCTCGCGGGCGGAGGTGCGGAGGCGCGGACGTGAACCCCGCGGCGGCCCTGCTCGTCGTCGTGGGCTACCTCCTGGGCTCGCTTTCGTTTGCCGTCATCGTCGTTCGCTTGAAGACGGGAAAGGACATCCGCGCGGAGGGGTCGGGCAACGCGGGCGCCA
>DATDNV010000620.1:0-6006 GCA_036518075.1 Thermoanaerobaculia bacterium | reverse complement strand
GCGTTGGGATCCGAGGATCCCGGGCACGTCACCCGGGCCCGTGCGCGACCGCTTCGTTCGGAGCGCAGCCGCGGCCAGGCCGCTGCCCCAACGCGACGATGACATCGCCTTTGCGAACGTCACGGCTCTGTCTCGCTGGATCGAGACGCGGGCGCTGACCTCCGAGCGCTTGACGCGCATCTACTTGGAGCGGATCGAGCGCTTCGATCCCAAGTTGAGATGTGTCATCACGCTCACGCGCGATCTGGCGCTCGAGCAGGCGCGGCGCGCGGACTCGGAGATCGCGGCGGGAAAGTATCGGGGACCGCTTCACGGCATTCCCTGGGGAGCCAAAGATCTCCTGGACACGAAGGGGATCCGAACCAGCTACGGTGCCGAGCCATACCGAGACCGAATTCCGGACACCGACGCAGTCGTCGTCGATCGGCTCCATCGCGCCGGGGCAGTGCTCGTGGCGAAGCTCTCACTGGGCGCGCTGGCGTTGAACGACATCTGGTTCGGCGGTCAGACGATGAACCCCTGGCTGCTCGAGGAGGGCTCGGGAGGAAGCAGCGCCGGTCCCGGCGCCGCGACGGCAGCGGCTCTCTTGGGTTTCTCGATCGGCAGCGAGACCGAAGGATCGATCGTCGACCCCTCGATGCGCTGCGGCGTGACAGGGCTGCGGCCGACCTTCGGCCGCGTCGCGAGGACAGGAGCGATGACCCTGTGCTGGTCGCTCGACAAGCTGGGTCCAATGGCCCGCGGTGTCGAGGACGCCTTTCTTGTCCTTGCGGCGATGTCCGGGCCTGACGCAGGCGATCTCTCCAGCGTGCCGAGCCGGCTCGACTTCGACGCGGGAGCGGCGGTGAAGGGACTCAAGGTGGGCTTCTTCCCAAAGTGGATGAACGAGAGCCCTGCGACCCAAGTGGACCGTTCCGCTCTCGAGACCGCGCGGAAACTGGGGATGACGCCTGTGGAAGTGAGCCTTCCGGACTGGCCCCACGGATCGCTCAACACGATTCTTTTCGCCGAGGCAGGCGCCGCCTTCGAGGATCTGACGCTGTCCCGCGGCTTGGACAATCTCAAAGTCCAAGTCCCCGACGCGTGGCCCAACACGTTCCGGCAGTCGCGATTCCTCTCGGCCGTCGATTTCGTCCAGGCAGACCGGCTGCGCCGGAGGGTGGCTGAAGAAGTGGCTCGCGTTTTCGAACGAGTGGATCTGCTTCTCGTCCCGGCGCTGCGTGACGAGATCTTGACGATCACGAACTTCACCGGGCATCCCTCCCTGACGTTGCCGGCCGGGTTCGTCGAGGTGGAGCAGGCCCGAAGCGACTGGGCGCCGGATCCCTCCCACCCTTTGCCGACTTTTTCCCCGAAGCGACGAGTGCCGCACGGCGTGACGCTCGTCGGAAGGCTGTTCGACGAGGGGACAATCGGTGCAGCGGGCGTCGCGCTCGAGAAGGCGTTCGGCATGACGGGGAAGCGGCCTCCGGGTTTCTGATCGATCCGCACCTCGCTCCAGCGGAAAAACAAAGGGCCCGCCGAAGCGGGCCCAGACTTCAGGAGGAGCGTCTCTAGAACGAGATCTTGATCGCGGCGCGCAGAAGCCGGGGATCCTGTCTCGTGAAGGCCTTGCCATAGTTGGCGTTCTTCTGCTCGTTGCACTTGTTCGCGACGGGGTCTTGGCCCGCCGTGCAGGGAGGATAAAAGAGCTGGCTGTACTGGTCCGGCGTCTTCGGGTAGTTGACCCCCTGAGAGATCTGCCAGTTGTTGTCCACGTTGGTGATGATCTGGTTGTTGAAAATATTGAAGACATAAAGGAGCCCGGTGACCGTCACCGGCCCGAACTGCACCGGATAGCCAAGGTTGACGTTCGCTTCCCACTGCGTCTTGAGCCGTCCGGCGGATCCGTACGGGACCAGATATGACTGCGCGATGTAGAACTGGTTGAAATAACCGATCTGTGAGAGCGGCGGCCCCGACTGAACGAACGTCTGAAGGCCGGCAAAGAGCTTGAACGGGGTGGTGTAGGTGGCGTCCAGTCGGAAATTGTGTGGCCGGTCGAGGTAGAGCTTGCCGTATTTGTTGTGGATGAAGGAAGCGTAGTCGAAGTCCGCGGTGATGCCCGGGTCGGTCTGGCCGACGCCGCCCGGAACCGCGTAATTCTGCTTGACCTCGCCGTCGTAGTTGCCACGCAGCGACGAATAGACGTAGGAGGCCTGTATCCATCCCTTGTCCGTGAAGGTCTTGCGAGCCAGAAGCTCGATGCCGCGATAGATCCGTTTCGCACCGACATTGCTGTTGCCGGGAAGTGCGGTGGCGATGGGGTTCAAGCCACACTGGTAGGCATCGCCGTCGAGGCCGTTGCACCCGGTGAAGTTGCCGCTCCCGTACTGCCCCGAGCCGCCCGGGTTGGTGATGACGCAGGTGTTGCCATTGTTCTCGGGGGCGCTGGGGTCCGCGTCACAGCGGTCCTCGACCGCCCTTCCAAACCGGCGATACTCTCCCTTGATGCCCACGGAGAACGACGGGTCGAGAAGCTTCTCGAAACCGATGGTGAACTCGTCCTGGTAGATTCCCTTCAGTCCGGCGTCATGAGGCTCCGCGAAGACGCCACCCTGAAGGTGCGACGTCTCGTGCCCGATGACCGTCGGATCCTGAACCACGCTGACCGGGTCGAAATTGTAGGTCGTTGCCAGCAGCTGGTGACCGTAGGAGCGGACATTCAAGTCGGTCGGCAAAGCGTAATAGAAGCGTCCGAAGAAGGCGAAGACCTTGGTCCTGCCGTTCTTCGACGGATCCCAGATGACGCCGATACGAGGCTGCCACTCGTTCGTCAGGCTGATGACTGTCGAGCCCGTGTAGTCACGCAGGTCTTCCTTGTCCCAACGCAGGCCCGCGTTGATCGTCAGGCCGGGGAGAACCCTCCACGAATCCTGAGCGAAGAAGCTGGTGTTGTAAGTCTTTGGAGAGACTTCGTTGCCCACAGGCGTTAAATTGTCGATTCCCGCGGCCCAGAAGGTGTGCGCGTAATAGGGCGAGCCGTATTCGTTGTATTTGGCGACCTGCTGCAGTCCACTGTAGTAGCTGATCGCGTTGGTCTTGCCCTTCATGTAGTCGCCGCCAACCTTTAGTTCGTGGTTGCCCGGGTAGAACGCAAAATCTCCCCGTATCTGGTCGCGGGTCGAGTCGTTATTCTGGAGGTAGCCCGTGACCGCTCCAAAACCTCCCGTGGAGGACAGAGGTGCGTTCGGCTGAGTGCACGGGCTGTCGGGTGTACCTCCCACGCACGTCCAGTCGTCATACCGGATTGCCTCCGCGTTCGCCGCGATTGTGTTGTAGCGATCCTTGTGGTGCGAGCCCTGAATCGTCGCCAGCGAATTTGACCCAAAGAGCTGGTTCACGCGAAGGGCGTAATCGGTCCCTCCGATCTTCAATTCGGAGCTCCAGACATTGGGATCCAGGCTCGTGAGCGTCGAAGGATAGGTGCTGTGGGTCGGGTCGGAGTTTGCCGCACCGGTCACGTTGGATGGGTCCGCGAAGATGGTTCCGATGATGCTCGTTCCGGCCGCGACGTTCCAGGTCAGCTTGCCCGAGTACAGATTGTCTTTCGAGTCGGCGGGAAACTGCGCTGTCTTCGGGACGACCACCGCGCCGTCCGCATTGATGTTGTCTTGATAGTTGGAAACTTGGGCGGGACGGCTGACGCGGTCGTAGGCCGCGAAAAACCACAACTTGTCCTTGATGATGCGGCCTCCAATATCGAGTCCAAAGTCAGTTTTGTTGTAGTCGGAGACACGCACCCCGGTGAGGTTGTCCTGATCGTTGATGACCTGGTTCGCGCGCATGCCGTAGTTGTCGTAGTAGACGAATCCGTCTCCGTGAAACTCGTTGCCGCCAGACTTGGTGATGACGTTGACCACGCCGCCGAGCGCCCGGCCGTACTCGGCCTGGTAGCCACCGGTCTTGATCTCGATTTCCTGGATGAACTCGCCGTTGATGGCCTTTCCCTGAAAGCCCCGGATGACGTTTGTCGTGTTGACTCCGTCGATGATGTACTGGTTCTCCACCGAGGTCGCGCCGTACACCGTCAACGCGAGGGCGCGGCCCTGAGTGTCTCCCTGGTCCGTATTGACACCCGGGTTCGAGCGAATGATTTCCGCGTAGTTGCGGCCCACGGGGAGTCCCTCGATGACCTTTGCCGTGTAGTTGGTGCCGATCGTCGTAGAGGTCACGTCCACCATCGGCGCCTGGGCGGAGACGACGACCTCGGCAGTTGCCGACACCTGCAGTTGAATGTTGACCTCCGCTGTGGAATCGAGTGCGACGGTCGCGTTCTTCAGACCTTTGGAGAAGCCTTCGAGGGTTGCGACCACCTTGTAGGATCCAGGCGGAAGGCTGACGGAGCGGAATCGCCCCGACGCGTCCGTGACGACGACGCGAACTCCCTGCAAGCTCGGACTCGAGATTTCGACCGAGACACCCCGGAGGACACCTCCATTTGGATCGGTGACCCTGCCCTCTATGCTGCCGGTCGTTTGCCCACGAGCCAAAAACACCGTTCCGAACAGTCCTGCCAAAAAAAAGGCAACGAATCGGTATGAAATACTCAAGGCACACCTCCCCCAAACTGTTGCTGGAAACCTTCGAAGGGCGGGCCGTCGGACTTGCCTACGGACACCTCACAACCACTTTGCCGCAGATTCAAGCAACCAATCTGCCAAGAACTGCCAAATTGAGAATTTGATAACTTATTGATACAAAGTGGTTAATGGAAAAACATACACTATTTTGAAAATAAATTCTCAGTTTCTTGGATTTCGCTCCATATTTTTGGATGGACATTGGACCGGGTGGGGATGCTCAAACGCTCTGGTGAACGTAGGTGCGAGGTTCAAGTCCTACCTGGTCCTGTTCACACCTGGTCCTTCGTACGGTCGTACGTGTCATCTTCCCGAGGAAATCTCCAAGCGGCTCAATTGAGAAGTAATCCGCTTCGGTCCTGGACGCCGAGGCGACGTCCGATGGTCCGTCTAGATTCGAAACGTGTGTGCTTCTTCGCTGTGACGGCCTGTCGTTGATCAGTGAGTCGTCCGCCGTCTACCTCGCTGAGAGGATGAGGACCGGGAGCGTCTGGCCGCGCCGACGTAGCTAAAGCCAGGATAGGCGTCGCCGACGTTCAACATGGCCGTCCTCGAGCGCAAACGCGGCAACTGGACTCAGGCGGTCGACTGGCTCTTCCGCGCTTGCGCCGCGGGACACGCCGAGCCCGAGCAGACGCTCGTCCAATGGAGCGATCTCGCGGAGCAGGCCAAGCGGCGAAGCGTCGACATGAAGATATTGACCGAAGGCGTCTCTCGCTACCCCGCTTCGGAGACGGTGGCTCTAGCGCTCACGCGTCTGAAGTTCGAAGACGAGGACTGCGCCGGCTCCGCCAAGGCCCTGGCACCGTTTGCCTCGAGCGGTAAGAAAGAAACCCTGAACATGCTTGGCCTTTCGGTGATGTGTCTTGGCCGCCCCGGGGAAGCTCGGGGCTTCTTCGAACGCTCGCTCGCGCTCGACTCCGGGCAGGAGCCCATCATGCGAGCGCTGAGTCGCGATGCGAGTTACCGGCCGCAGCTCGGACAGGCATGTTCCGGCGGTGCGACATCGCCTCGGTGGACGACAAACTCGAGGCGATCAAGAAGGCGAGAGTCTGCGCTGCGACTCGAACGGTGGTCGGGCAGAACGTCACTCAATTCTGGCTGGGAGGCAGGGACTCGAACCCCGATTCACTGGTCCAGAGCCAGTTGTCCTACCATTGAACGACCTCCCAGTCGTTCGCGGGTGGCGGATTATCGCGGAGGGCGGCGCGCGCGTCAAACGCGGCTCCTCGGGGCTTGCCCCGTGGCACGCCGGGCGTAGACTCGGGCCGTGATACCGGAAGTCTTCGAGTGCCCCCGCTGCGAGCGGCAGTTCGTCATCGACGGCGTGCCTGACGACGGCAGCGAAGAAATCCACTGCCCGCAGTGCAGCCGCTTCCTGGGC
>DATDNV010000619.1:0-3153 GCA_036518075.1 Thermoanaerobaculia bacterium | reverse complement strand
AATCCGCGGCGGCCTGGTCGCGGCGAAGGAGCGCGGCCCGGTACTCCTCCTGGGAGACGTATCCCTTCTCGACGAAGGGCTCGAGACCCGCAAGCTTGGTCTCGGCCTCCTTGAGCGTCCGCTCGCGCAGCTCCACCTCGTTGGCTGACTCCTGCGCGCTCAGCGGTGCGGTCGTGTTCACGAAGGTCGAGAGCTCCCGCTCGGAGAGGTCCGCCTCGCTCTTCTTAGTCTGCAAGTCGGCGGAGGTCTTCAAGTCGAGGGCGGAGACCGCCAGGCGCGCCTGATCCGCTTCGCCCGCCAGCTCCTGCGCCCGCGCTCGCGCCGTGTCGAGCTCCTTCTGGAACGGGGCCGGGTCGAACTGGATCAACTTCTCTCCCGGCGCGACCAGCTTGCCTTCCTCGACCATCCAGAGAATCTTCAGTTCGACACCCGGCACGACCGCGCCGTAGGAATCGGAGTGAACCGCATTGACGACGCCGACGAGTGGAACACGAGGAGCGAGTGATCCCCGCCGCACGACGAAGTCCCCGGACTTTCGGCCGGTGAGAATCAGCCCGAGAAGGAACGGAACCAGCAGCGCCAGCGCCAGGGCGCCCGCGAGAACGGGGCGCCTCCGGACCCGCGCCTGGAATCCCGACGCGGCCGAGCGCCAGCGGCCGCGGAGACTCGCCCAATCTTCCGAGCGGATCATGGCTGCTGAATGAAAGGCAGGACTTCGAGCTGTCCCGACGAGAAGAGACAGTCGAGCCGGGCCAGAAGAATGTCGAAGCGAGATCCCACCTCGAGCAGGCGAGTCGAATTGAGGAGGTTTTCGGCGTCGACGACGTTGAAGTTATCGGAGAGACCTTTCTCGAAACGCAATTGGGCGACTTCGTACTGGAGCTCGGCCACTTTCTTGTTCGCCTCGGCGATCGAGTAGTCGCGCTTCAAGGCGTCCAGCTGCCGGTACGCGCGCCGGACCTCGCGAACGAAGTCGTCCTCGAGCAGCTTGAGATTGCGGCGCCGCGATTCGAGCGTGATCTCGGCCTCTCGCCGCTGCGAGTAGAGTAGAGTCGTGTTCAGTCCGTACTGGGAGCGCAGTCCGAAAAAGACCGACGGGTTGCGGATGTGGAGCGAATCCGAGACCGACGAGCCGGTGCTGAAGGACTCGTACGTCACGATTCCCTGCACCGACGGCAGCTGGTTGCTCCTGGCGATCCGGAGGGCGAACTCGGCGTCGACGACGATATCGCGCGCCTCCTGCGCCTCGGGACGAAGGTTCATGACGTTGTCGACCGCTCCGGCGAGATCGGGCTCGGTCGCAGGCAGCTCGGCCGCTTCCCGAATGTCGAACTCGAGGTCTCGCGGAAAACCGGCCACCCGCCGGAGCGCGTCCCGGAAGTCCTCGAGAAGGTTGAGTGCGTCGTTGACGGCGAGCTCGGTCGATGCCTCCTGCTGCTCGGCCCGAAGCACGTCGAGGCGCGAGAGCGTGCCCGCCTGGAAGCGCCCGCGGGAGACCTCGGTCAGCTGGCGCGCCCGTTCGGCGCGTTCGCGCGCGATGCGCAGCGTCTCCATCTGCCGCGCGACACCGAGATAGGCCTGGTAGACCGACAGCACCGTGCGGCGGCGCGAGATCTCGAACGAGCGCGAGGCGGCCGACGTGCCGCGCTTCGCTTCGCGGAGAGGCTCGCCAACGGTGGCCGGGTCGAGCCCGCGGAGAAGGTTCTGCGTCAACGACAGTCGAACGTCGCTCGCGTAAGGCTGCGTCGGATCGACCGCGACGTCGGAGCGGGTCACCGTCGCCGATCCTTCCAGCAGCGGACCGAATAGGAATTGCTGCGAGGCGGTCAGCCCGTAACTTCGCGTCCGAAATCCCGTCTCCGCGTCGCGATCCGAGTTGAAGAACGGCGTGACCTGAGGAACGTAACTGGACGCCACGCCGCGCTCGTTGATCTGTGCGGAGATCACCGCGTCCCTGGAGTCGAGGAGGTCCGGATTCTGCCGCAGGGCAGAGCGCATGATCTCGCCCACGGAGAGGACCGGGAGAGAGCCGTTGACGCTCTGCGCGAGGGCTGGCGCCGAGGCCAGAATGCAGACCCAGAGGCCAATCGCTCTTCTCATCCTTCCCTCAATGCCTGTGCGGGATCGATCCGCGACGCCCGGATGGATGGGCGGATGCCGGTGAGAATTCCCAGCACGGCGCAGGAGCCGGCCAGGAAGGAAAACGTGGCGAGGGAGAGCGTCGCACCCGGACCGGACCGGTCGAGCGAGAGCAGACCCACGGCGAGGCCGGCCAGCAGCCCGACTCCGCCTCCGAGAACTCCGAGCAGCAGCCCCTCGACCTGGAACTGAAGGACGATGTCGTTGGACCGGGCGCCGACCGCGCGCCGAAGTCCGATCTCCTTGGCGCGGGCGATGACCGAAGCCGACAACAGATTGGAAATGCCGATGACCGCGGACGCGGCGGTGAGGAGGCAGACGATCCAGACGATGCGGTCGAACGTCCGGCGAGCCTGTCGGTACTGGCGAAGCGTCTGGATCGGTGAGGCGACGCGGACGGGACCCGAGGGTCCGTAACGGTCCCGGTCCGCTTCCTGGACGAGCGAAGAAGCTCGGTCCGCTTCGGCCGCGCCCGCAAATCGCGCGACGGCGACGTCGATGGGATAGCGGATGTCGGCCTGCGCCGCCGCCTCGGGTTCGGCGCCGAGCGGAACGACGATGGCCCGGTTCCAGTCGAGCGACGGAATCTCGCCGGCCGAGGCGCCCTCCGCGCTCGAGTCTTCGAGCTCCCCGACGACTTCGTAGCTGCGGGTTCCCGCGTTGACGATCGATCCGACGCTGGTCGGAAACCCGGCGAGCTTGCCGACGTCGCTTCCGACGAGGCAGTAGGGGGACTTTCTCGCCGCGTCCAGCTCGCCGAGCATTCGTCCAGACCGCACGCGCAGGTGAAAGACGTCCTCGATCGGTCCCTGAACCGCATAGAGCGAGACGGGGAACGGCGCGCCGCGCGCGGTCAAGACGCGGCGCTGCACACGCATGGCCAGAGACGTCTGGATCGGGAGAATCGCGCGCAGCCTCTCGATGTCGCTCGCCGCCAGCGCGGGTGCACGCGTCCTCTCGTTTCGCGGCCGATTGACCAGGTACAGGTTGGAGAGACCGGCGCGCTCGAGCGAC
>DATDNV010000618.1:0-3590 GCA_036518075.1 Thermoanaerobaculia bacterium | reverse complement strand
GATCCAGGGGTAGTCGAAAAGGACGCTGCCGCCCTCGTTGATCGGCGCGATCGGCCGCGCTCGCGTCACGCCGTAGAACAGGAAGGGAAGGGCCGCGACAAAGCCAGCGAGCGGGCCTGCCGCGCCGACGTCGATCAACGCCTTCTTGTCCCGAATCGGTTCCTTGATTCGAATCAGGGCTCCGAAGGTGCCGATCAGATTGAGAAAGGGCGAGGGGATGAAGTAGGGCAGCGTCGCCGCGAGGCCATAGCGTCGGCACATCAGGTAGTGACCCATCTCGTGGGTTCCAAGAATGACGAGGAGGGGAATCGAGAATGGGAAGCCGTCGGAAAATGAGCCGTTCCCCAGCAGGCCGTGGTTGTCGGTGAAAGCGAGCCCCCCGGCGAGCGTCGTTGTCACGAAGGTCGCGGCGAGCAGCGTCAGGTGGAAAAGAGGATGTTCCGGAATCCGGAATCGCCTTCGCCGGGGCGGCGCCGATTGGGGCGGTAGAAATCGTTGGTCGAGGGGCGGCGGCGCTTCCATCGCCGCGCAGTTATCTCACAGGTCTCTCTGCCACTTTTGGCTTTTGGCTCTTTCGGGAAGTGCGAAGTTCTAAGTGCGAAGTGCTAGGTTGGAGCCCAGCTCTCAACTTTGAACTCAGAACTTCGAACTTCGAACTCGTCTACGCGACCGGAGCGTTGTGGCGGAGAAGGAAGCGGGCGAGTACGCCGGTGGCGGAGGCGGCCGTGCGCGCGATCCTGGCGAAGTCCTCGTATTGCATCGGCTGTCCGAGCCGATCGGCGTAAAGGAAGGCGGCGATGTCGTCTCCCACCCGGATCGGGAAGACCGCGCACTCGGGCTCGCTGTCTCCGAGCACCGCTCGCATCGCCGGAGTCCACTCGTCCGGCTCCACGGCGCCGAAGTGAGGAGTTGCGGAGTCGCGCACGGATTTGAAGATCGATCGGCCGGCGATCGGAACGCGGATGCCGGCCACGCGTTCCGGCGTGAGGCCGGGACCGCGGCCGCGCCATCCCGTCACGAAGGTCCTTCCGACGCCGAGCAGTACGACCCTGGGAATGTCGATCAGCGCGTTGGCCAGAACCGCGTCGGCGATCTCCTCGCGGCTGCGAGCCTCGAAGATCTCCGCCGCGGGCTCCTCGTCCCTGGAAGTCCACATTCCCGACGCGACGTTCTCGGCGTCGTCGGGCGGCGCTGGCTGCCACATTCCGGCGACCGCGGCATCCTGGTGCTCCGACACCGGCGCTTCCGCCGGGAGATTCGCCGAAGCGTCCAAAGCCCTCGCATCCGTGACGTGTCGACCCGACTCCGGTTCGAGCACTCGCGGCTGGTTTCGCGAGGATGCCGCGCGAGGCTCTCCCTGAATCGACATCAGGGCTTCGCCGACCCAGTCCGCGAGCGATTCTTCTCCGGCTGCCGGAGTCTCCGGAAAGTCGGCGTGCATGTCCGCGGGCGCGGGCCTTTCCTCGGCTGTTTGCGGCCCCGTCGACGCGCGGGAGCGTTCCGCCGGCGAGAATTCGATCGCGGGCATCTCGGGAACTTCGATATCGGAATGGGCCGTGGCGGCTTTTCTGGGCGAGACCGGCGTCTCGCGGCTGCCCGGCTCGACGGGGACCGAAATGGCCGCGCCCTCCGGCCACGCTCGAAGACCACTCTCCTCGATCAGATCTCCGCCCAGGTCGGGCAGCGGTGGCGGGGGCGGCACCTTTACCGCAGCCGTGGTCTTTCGCTGGAGCTTCTGAATGAGGGCGCGATATTCGAGCGGGATGTGCCCGCCATAGAACCGGTGGTGCGCCTGCATCATCCGCAGCTCGCTCGTCACTGCCGCGATGACGCGCCGTCCGGCGATCGCGGAAACTTCGTCGATTGCGGCGATGTCGGAAGGGTTCACGAACGCGACGCGGGCCGTCCCCTTTTCCGCGCTGTAAACGATGGCGCCCAGACGGTGCGCGACCGCGGCGGGCAGCAACTGAACCGCCTCCATCTTCGCGGCGGCGATCTCCGGCCACGCAACGGCCGGAGTGCGGTGGAGCTTCGAGAGCGCGGCGAGCAGCGCGGGTTCGTCGACCAGGTCCCAGGTGAGCAGGATGCTTCCGAGCTTGATCTTGTCCCCGCTCGTTCGCTGGAAGCCCACGGCGCGGCTGATGCCGGCTTCGCTGAGCGCGCCTTCGGCAACGAGAATCTCGCCAATGCGACGTCGTGTCTCTCGCAAGCCTCCCACCTCTCTAGCTAGCGCCGTTCACGGCCCGCCTCCGGCCGTGAACGGTCCTCTCTAGGGACTAGGGGAGATCGCGAAGGTCTTTTCCGGGTTTGAAACGAATCGTATTACCGGGAGGGATCGTCACTTCCACGCCGGTCTTGGGATTGCGCCCGATTCCGCGCTTGCGCCTCTTGACCTGGAAGACTCCGAAGCCGCGCAGCTCGATGCGGTCTCCCGCGCCCAGTGCCGAGCGCATCGACTCGATGACCGTCTCCACCGCCGTTGCCGCCTTGGCGCGGGGAATCGCCGCGAGATCGACGACGAGGTCGACGATGTCGGCTTTGATCATTGTTCCTCCAAGGGTTGCCGCCATTATATCTCTCTCTTCTTTTGTCGAATTGCCGACGCAAATGCCGTGGAGGTAGCGCCGGCAAGCTCCCGAAGGTAAGCCAGATCCATCGGAGTCGCCCCGCGGTCCTGGGAGAATTCGGCGTAGAGGAACGCGACCGGCCGGTCGCGAATGAGCACGGGGTAAACGACGCATTCCGCAGGCCATCCTCCCAGAGCGCGGGCGAACGCCGTGTGGCGGGGCAGGGGCGGCAATGGGCCCAGGTAGAAGGTCCTCGAGTAGCGAACGTTCAAAAAGACGGATGGCTCCGTCCAGGGGATTTCGATCGCGCGGAAGTTTTCCATCACTACGTTGCCCGTGACTCCCCAGGCGGCGACCGCGTCCGGCCTGGCGGCAAAGATGGCTCCCCGGTCGAAGCGCCGGCCCAGCGCGGACAGAGCCGCGGCGGCGATCGAATCGCGGTCGGGCGATTGAGTCACTTCCGAGAAATCGTTCGCCTCTGGAACCAGCGTTCCCAGGCCGGGAGGAAGGGGCATCCCCGCGGGAGGCAGCGTGGGTTTGGGAGCGGGAGGCTTCGCGCGCGGAGCGGGCTTGAGCGGTGTTGCGGCGCTGGCCTCGGCTCGAGCCGCCGGGGGAGCTTGCGGCGGCATGGCTGGAGGCAATGCGCTCCGGACGGGCGGAGGCGCTGGAGCCAGTGGAGGCGGCAGCGGAGGGGGAATCACTGGTGGCAGTACTGGAGGCGCCACCGGCTCCTGTTCTTTCGCTTTCGGGACCGGCGGCGGCGTCTTCGGCGTTTCGGGAATTGTCGGAGGCGCGGCAGCGGGCCCGGCGACGCGAGCGTCCTCGGCCGGGGCCGAAGGAAGCGGAGGCGCCGGGACTGGCTCGGTTCGCACCGTTTTCGGTGCTCTCGCTGGCGGAGCAGCGGCCGCAGCAGCCGGAGGCTCGCTCACCCAGAGCGAGGGAATCTGCGGCAGCTCTTCCCAGGAGATCGTTTCGGGATCGGCGACGGGCTCCGGACGCATTCCGGGCGAAACGGTTCCCGCC
>DATDNV010000617.1:0-3809 GCA_036518075.1 Thermoanaerobaculia bacterium | reverse complement strand
CGAAACCGGTCGGCGAGACGGGCGGCGGGATGGCAAATGCGATCGTCGGAACGTTGATCCTGATCGGAATCGCCTCCTGTGTGGCGGTCCCGATCGGATTGATCGCCGGGGTCTATCTCGCGGAGTACCGGCGTGCGCTCTTCGCCGAGGTCGTTCGCTTTACCGCCGATGTTTTGAACGGAGTTCCCTCGATCGTCATCGGCATCTTCGCCTACAGCCTGTTCGTGCTTCCCGTGAAGCACTTCAGCGCCCTGGCTGGCGGGATCGGCCTGGGGTTCATGATGATCCCGATCATCACGCGGACGACCGAGGAGCTCGTGAACCTCGTTCCGTCGACGTTGCGGGAGGGCGCGCTCGCTCTGGGTGCGACACGCGCTCGGGCGGCGTTCTCTGTGATGGTCCCGGCCGCTTTGCCGGGCATCGTTACCGGGATTCTCGTGGCGCTGGCGCGAATCTCCGGGGAAACGGCACCGCTCTTGTTTACCGCGTTCTCGAACCGCTTCTTCACGACGAGCCTGAATCAGCCGATCGCGTCTCTCCCGGTCCAGATCTTTACCTACGCGATTGCGCCCTATGATGACTGGCACCGGCAGGCCTGGGCCGGTGCCCTCGTTCTCGTCTCGGTCGTGTTCCTCTTCTCGCTGCTCGCTCGAATCGTGACCGCGCGTCTGGAAAGGATGCACAAGGTATGAGCGACACCGTCATGACCGAAATCGAGCCGCCGAAGCCCGCGGTGTCCGCCCGCCTGATCTCCCAATCCGGCGAAACGCCAGGGGCTGCGCCTCTTCCGGGTGTGATCCGCATGGAGACGCAGAAGCTGAGGTTCTTCTACGGCGCGAACCAGGCGCTTCACGACATCTCGCTGAAAATCCCGGAGAAGTCGGTCACGGCTTTCATCGGGCCGTCGGGATGCGGCAAGTCCACCTATCTCCGATGCCTCAATCGATTGAACGACATCATTCCCGACACGCGCGTCGAAGGGACTGTTTTGCTGGACGGGAACGACATTTACGGACCGGGAGTCGATGTCGTCGATCTGCGCCGGCGAGTCGGGATGGTGTTCCAGAAATCGAACCCGTTCCCGAAGTCGATTTTCGACAACGTCGCGTATGGCCTGAGAATCAACGGTCTCTGCCGGCACTCGGAGATGCCCGAACGAGTGGAAAAGGCCCTGCGCCGATCGGCGCTCTGGGACGAAGTCAAGGATCGTCTCCAAACCTCGGCGCTGGGACTCTCAGGAGGTCAGCAGCAGCGGCTCTGCATCGCGCGAGCTCTCGCGGTCGAACCGGAGGTCGTTCTGATGGACGAGCCCGCATCGGCGCTCGATCCGATCGCGACGCAGAAGATCGAGGAGCTCATCTACGAGCTCAAGCGCGACTACACGATCGTGATCGTCACTCACAATATGCAGCAGGCGGCCCGCGTTTCGGAGTACACGGCCTTCTTCATGCTGGGTCGTCTGATCGAGTATGACCGCACCGAAAAGATCTTCACGAACCCGGGCCAAAAGATCACGGAGGACTACATCACCGGCCGGTTTGGATAGTCGGAGATCGGCGTGACGAAAAGCGACAAGAAAGGAAAGGGATTGGTGAAACCCGCAGTCTCACGGGGAAAGAATCCGTCGGCGGCGCAGACCGAGGCGGGCGGCATCAAGAGAATCGCGTTGATCGAAGACGATGCGGACATCGCCTACACGATCCGGCTGAATCTTCGCAAGGAAAAGCGTTACCAGGTCGAGCACTACATCTCGGGCCTGGCGGCGCTCGCATCTCTCCAGGAGAAGCGCTTCGACCTGATCATCCTGGATCTGAACCTGCCGGACATCGACGGTCTCGCGCTCTGCCGCGAGCTGCGGCGGGCGGACGAGACGCGAAAAGTGCCGATCATCATGCTGACCGCTCGCGTCGAAGAGCGGGACAAGCTGCTCGGGTTCGAAATCGGCGCCGACGACTACATCACGAAGCCGTTTTCGATGCGCGAGCTGCTTGCCCGCGTCCACGCGCAGCTTCGGCGGGTCGCCTCCTTCGAGAGCTCCGATGAAGAGATTTTCGAGGACGGCGTCTTGAACGTCGATCGGGCGCGCTTTGAGGTCCGCCTCCATGGAGAGCGGGTCCATCTCACCAAGAAGGAGTTCGACCTGCTCTGGCTCCTGATTCGGAGCCGAGGCCGCGTGGTGACGCGCGACTCGATTCTGGCGCGCCTTTGGGATTACGATGCCGACGTCGAAACGCGGACCGTGGACGTGCATATCCGATCCCTGCGGCGGAAGCTCGGAGACGAGCGGATCGAGACGGTCGTCGGCCTCGGCTATCGCTACCGCGACGCCGCCACCGCGTGAGCGTCGGAGCGCCGCGCGGATGTTGCCGCGGGCCATGGAACCTTCTCTGTTGAAGAATTCCTGAGATGAGCCTTCACTCCCGTTTCCTCCTTCTGTTCGGAGCGATGGCGTTGGCGGCGGCCATTTTCCTTTCGGCGGTTCTCGATTCCACGCTGCGTCGCGCGGTGGAGGACCGCGTCGGCGATCGCGTCGAACGGGAGATCACGCACGTGGAATCGGATCTGGCCGGCCTCCCGGTGGAACAGCAGGACGGCTATCTGCGGCGCTCTGCCCGCGAGCTCTCCTGCCGGATCACTCTCATTCGAGCGGATGGCCGTGTCGCGAATGACACCGATCTGCTGCCCGCCGATGTGCCGGCGATGGAGAATCACGGGAACCGGCCGGAGGTGCTCGAGGCCCGCCGTGCCGGCCGGGGCCAGTCGCGCCGTTTCTCCGCGACCGAGCAGGAGCGCCGGTTCTACTTCGCCCGGCTGCTGCCCGACGGCGACGTGCTTCGCTTCTCGGTCGCCGAGGCGGCGGTTCGGCAGATCGAAAGCGGCTACATCTGGTCCGCGCGCCTGGCGATCCTCTTCGTCTGTATTCTGCTGTTCGTCATCGGGGCCGCCGCGTCGGGCCGCTTCTCGCGGCCGATCGCGCGACTCACCGAGGCCGCGGCCGCCATCGCGGGCGGCGAGCCGCGAGACCTTCCTTCGACGGGAGGCGAAGAAGTCCAGCTCCTTGCGGCGGCCCTCCAGCGGATGAAGACCTCCCTCGCGCTGTCCGCCGAGAACGCGCAGGC
Organism: Thermoanaerobaculia bacterium; assembly: GCA_036518075.1. Lineage (GTDB taxonomy): Bacteria > Acidobacteriota > Thermoanaerobaculia > UBA5066 > Gp7-AA6 > DATDNV01. The sequence goes on along the minus strand of DATDNV010000617.1, from coordinate 690 downwards.
CGAGCGGCGGCTGACAGCGCTCGTGTTCGAAAAGCTCCCCGATGGTCTCGTGATTCTGGATTCCAAGCTTCACGTGCTCGAGGCCAACGAGCGCTTCTCCGAAATGATCGGCTTGAAGACTCCGGCCGGCCGGGCGCTCTACGATCTCTTGCGGCACCGCGCGCTGTACGAAGTCTTCGAAACGACACTCGCATCCGGGCAGAGCGTGGAGCGCACCATCCGGCTCGCCGACGAGATCGTCTGGCAGGTCTCGGTGGTCTCTCTCCCGCCCGGCTCACGCGCCGCGGCGGTCGGCGTGCTCCGCGACATCACGCGGCTCGAACGGACGGAGAGGATGCGCCGCACGTTCGTCGCCGACGTCTCCCACGAGCTTCGGACTCCGATCGCCTCGATCGTCGCGGCAGCGGAGACGCTCGAGAGCGGACAGCCGGACGAGACGGAAACGGAGGAGCTCGTCGGACTGATCCGGAGGCAGTCGGACCGGATGAAGGAGCTCATCGACGACCTGATGGACCTCTCTCAGATCGAGAGTGGCGCGGTCGTGCTTCAGAAGGAATTCGTTCCGGTCTCGGGACTGCTCCGCGAAATCGCGGCGGACCTCTCGCCCGAGATCTCCCGGAAGGGTCTGACGATCGAGATCGACGGAGACGAGTCGGCCTGCATCTTCGGGGATCGTCGGCGGCTCGGGCA
>DATDNV010000616.1:0-3561 GCA_036518075.1 Thermoanaerobaculia bacterium | reverse complement strand
CCGACCCCGACACTCGTTTCTCCCGACCGGATCCCGCCCGGCTGGCTCGCCGCCGTTTACGGAGACCGGCAACCGGGAGGATGGCGGCCGAGGGCGACCGTCTTTCACGGCATGCTCTACGAGGCGCCGCGGTGACGTCGTTGTTCGCTCCCCTCGCGCTCACCGCCGCCGTCCTCGTGGCGGCCACGGCGCTGGGGTGGCTCTCGGCCCGGCTCGTTCTGCCGGGTGGCCGTCTCGTTGGAGCCGAAGTCCTCGCCTGGAGCTTCGCCATGGGCTGCGCGCTCGTCGCGGCCGCGGCCGCCGCTTCCTTTGCGCTGAGCCTTCGATCGGTCGGCGCGGTCGCGGGATTTCTGGGCCTCCTCGTCGCTGGAATCGCCCGGCGTTGGCGCCCGAAAAGCCAGCCGGGCGAGACTCCGCCCGGGGCGGCGGCTCTCTCGATCGAATCGGGTTCGGTGTGGCTCGACCGCGTCCTCGGCCTGGCCATCCTGCTCGCGGTGGCCCTCTACACGCTGCGCGCCCTGACCGAGCCGATGTGGTCGAATGACTTTCTTGCCATCTGGGGGCTGAAGGGGAGGGGGCTCTTCTTCGCGCGAGGGATTCCGGCGACCCTGCGGCTGCCCCAGTACGGGTTTTCGCACCCCGAGTATCCGCTCGGCCTGCCGCTGCTCTACGCGGGTCTCGCGTCGATCGTGGGGACCTGGGACGATCAGGCTCTCGCGCTGCTCTTTCCCTGCGTTCAGGGGGCGACGGCGCTCGCGCTCTATGGCTGGCTGCGGCGACGGGGAGCGGAGCGCACACTCGCTCTCGCCGCGGCGGCGCTTCTCTCGCTCTTGGCTCCGCTGTACTCCGCCTTCGCGACGGGCATGGCGGAGGTCCCCTTCGCGTTCGCCGGACTCCTGTTTGCGACGGCTCTGTCGGACGCGCTCGATCGGACGGACGCCGGCGCAACGAACCGCCTTTGTCTCGCATCGTTCCTCTGCGCGGCGGTCAAGAACGAGGGACTGTTTCTCGCGGTGGCCGGGGCGGTGATCGCGGTGGTCTCCGGGTCGCCGCGGCGCCGCCGCGCAGCGGCGGGAGCGATCCTCCCGGCCGCCGGCGTCGCGGCTGCGCAGCGGCTCGTCGTCGGAAACGTACCTCTGCGCGACTTCGATTTCTCCCTCTTGTCGGTGCGGATCGCCGAGCTTCCTGGACGCGTCGCTGCGGATCTGGGAGCAGCGCTCAGCGTCGCGGCTCCGTCCTGGCTCGCTCTTCTGGCGCTCGCGGCGTTGTTCGCCGCGGGCCGGAGGACGGCGCACGGCGATCGCATCCTCGCGCTCGCCGCCGCCAGCTTCACCGCCTATCTTGTTCTGCCGGTGCTGGCGGTCCTCGGTCCGGCGTGGCTGATTTCGACCTCTTTCGCGCGAACGAGCACCGCCCTCGCGCCGATGGTCGCCGCGGGAATTACGGCGCGTCTGTCCGGTGCAGCCAGCGCAGCCGCAGAAGATCCCAGAGAGTCGGAAGGGCGTGCCGAACGACCGATACCTTCGACTCCGGCGAGTTGATCCACACGACCGGGACTTCCGCGATCGCGAGCCCGCGCCGCCGGGCGAGGTAGAGGATCTCCATGTCGTAGGCGAAGCCGTCGATGCGGGCCCTCCGGAAGAGCTCGCGGGCGACGTCTCCGCGAAACAGCTTGAAGCCGCACTGCGTGTCCCGGATTCCGGGCACCGCCAGCGCGCGCACCAGCAGATTGCCGGTCTTGCCGAGGAGGCGCCGGTAGAAGGGCTGCTTTCGCCGCACCAGCTCTTCCTGGAGCGCGCGGGAGCCGATCGCGACCGGATGGGTCGGAAGCCGCTCGGCCAGCTTCAGCCACTCGGCCAGAGGAGTCGAGAGATCGACGTCGGATATGAGGACCGGGTTGCCCCGGGAGAGCGCCACGCCCGCGCGGATGGCGGCTCCTTTGCCCCGGTTTCTGTCCAGGCGCTCGATCCGCAGCGGCAGCGAGGCTTCCGTGGCGATCCGCGCCGCGGTGGCGGCGGTGGCGTCGGTCGATCCGTCATCGACGAGAATGACCTCCCACTCCCAGCCGCCGGGCCGTCCGGCGCGCCAGCGTGCGACCTCTCTCAGACAGGTCTCGATCCGGTTGCGTTCGTTGAACGCCGGGATCACGAGCGTAGCGATCTCGCCGGGTGGCGCAGGGGTCCCCGGAGCGGGGGGCCGACTCATCGCGGCTCCCGGGAGATCACTCTCGGACCGCCTCGAAGACGAACTGGTATCCGAAGAGAGTCGGCCACAGACTGGCGGAGGCGACCGCGAACCCGCGGACGAGCCAGGCGATCGGCGGCGTTCCGAGAAAGGGAAAGGCGAGCTCGTAAGGCATCGCCGTCGCCTGGGACCGGCGGATGCGGAAGCGGCCGTGCTCCAGAAGCTGGCGGGCCGTCGAGCGCGTGTAGAAGCGCAGATGCGTTCGGTCGAGAAGCCCCCGCTCCGCGTACGAAAACCAGCCTCCCAGCAGAGCGCCGCGCACGGAGATATTGGCGACGTTGGGGATCGACGCGATCAGCACGCCGTCGGGCTTGAGCCAGGAGCGGATGCGCTCGAGCAGATGTTCCGGCTGCGCGAGGTGCTCGAGCACGTCGGCGCAGACGACGACATCGAACGGCTCCTTCCAGTCGCCGGCGGTTTCGGCCGGAGTCGCGCGCCACTCGTCGTAACCGGTCTTCGCCGAGCCGGGAAGATCCTCCACGGGCTCGACGCCCGCGATGAACGCGCATCGGTCGCGCACCGCCCGGCCGAGGTGTCCTCCCGCCGCCCCGAGGTCCAACAGCCGCATTCCCGGCGGAAGGGCTCGAATCCACCGGCGGATCAGGTCGTGAGAGGAGCCGGGGATCTCCTTCCAGACGTACTTTTCGGTTTGGGGGTGCACTGCTTGAGGAAAGTTATCAGTTATCAGTTCACCGTTTTCAGTTGGGACGAATTATACCAGATCTGATATAAATCAAACTGAAAACGGACAACGGAAGACTGACGACTCGTCACACTCTGAACTTCTGCGCGATCGGGTAGCGTCGGCCCTCGCCGAACGCGCGAGCCGTGACCTTGGGACCGGGAGGCATCTGACGCCGCTTGTATTCGTTGCGATCGAGCCTTCGCGCGATGTCGCGCGCGAGGCCGATCGGGGCGCCCGCGCGCCGCGCGGCGAGAGCCGTGGGCAGCGAGTCATCGACCAGAGCGTCGATGAGCGGATCGAGGATGTCGTAGGGCGGAAGCGAATCGGTGTCTTTCTGGTTGGGGCGCAGCTCCGCCGAGGGCTCTTTGGAGATCGAGCTCTCCGGGATTTTCTCCGAGCTTCGATTGATGTCCCGGGCGAGCTCGTAGACGAGCGTCTTGGGAATGTCGGACAACAACGCGTATCCGCCGACCATGTCGCCGTAAAGAGTGCAGTAGCCGACCGCGAGCTCGGACTTGTTTCCCGTGGAGAGAACCAGATGTCCGAACTGATTGGAGAGAGCCATCAGAATCGCGCCGCGGATGCGCGCTTGAAGGTTTTCCTCGGTGGCGCCCGGCCCCGCTCCCTTCAGC
>DATDNV010000615.1:0-11345 GCA_036518075.1 Thermoanaerobaculia bacterium | reverse complement strand
CGGTCTGTCTCTTCGCGAAGGTTTTCACCTTCGAGGATGTCGCGGAACGCGATTCGCCCGCCGACCTCGGTCAGGATGGCTGACGTAAACGGATCCCATTCGACGAGCTCCTGCCCGGGCACGACCTCCTGGCCGTCGGTGACTTTGATCGTCGAACAGTAGACCACCGAGTAGCGCTCTTTCTCGCGCCCCTTGTTGTCCACGATCGTGATCTTGCCGTTGCGGTTGACGACGACGAGGTTGCCGTCCTTGCGCTCGACGGTGGCGACGTTCAGGAACTTGACCGTCCCCGGATTCTTCGCGGCGTGCTTGGACTGCTCGGTGACGCGCGACGCCGATCCTCCGTAGTGGAACGTCCGCATCGTCAACTGAGTGCCGGGCTCGCCGATCGACTGCGCGGCGATGACTCCCACCGCCTCGCCGATCTCGACCATCTTTCCCGACGCCAGCATGCGGCCGTAGCAGAGCCGGCAGACGCCGCGCTTGGTCTCGCAGGTGAGAACCGAGCGGATCTTCACCCGCTCGATACCCGCTTCCTGAACCCGGGACGCGAGATCCTCGGAAATCTCCGAGCCGTACCCGACGAGCTTCTCCTCGGTCAGCGGATCGAGGATGTCCTCCTGCGCCACGCGTCCCACGATGCGGTCCCGCAGAGGCTCGAGCGTGTCGCCGCCCTCCATGATGGCGGACACCGTGATGCCGTCGGAGGTTCCGCAGTCCTCTTCGATGACGATGACGTCCTGAGCCACGTCGACCAGCCGGCGCGTGAGGTATCCCGAGTCGGCGGTCTTCAACGCCGTATCGGCCAGACCCTTGCGCGCGCCGTGAGTCGAGATGAAGTACTGGAGGACCGAGAGCCCCTCGCGGAAGTTCGCCGTGATCGGAGTCTCGATGACTTCGCCCGAAGGCTTGGACATGAGACCGCGCATTCCGGCGAGCTGACGCACCTGCTCCTTGGATCCCCGAGCTCCGGAGTCGGCCATGATGTAGATCGGGTTGAAGTCCTGTCCGGCCTGGTCGGACTTCTTCATTTCCTTGAACATCTCGTCCGAGATCGACTCGGTCGTGCGGTGCCAGATGTCGATGATCTTGTTGTGTCGCTCGCCCGCGGTGATGACGCCGGAGTTGCGCTGCGACTCGACCTCGAGAACCTCTTTGCGCGCGGCGTTTAGGTAATCCTCTTTCTTCTGCGGGATCACCATGTCATCCACGCCGATCGAGATGCCCGCGCGGGTCGCGGCCGTGAAGCCGAGATCCTTCAGGTCGTCGAGCATCTGAACGCAGAGCTCCTCGCCGAAGGTCAGATAGATGTAGCTGACGAAGTCGGTCAGACCGCGCTTTTTGAGGTTGCCGTTGATGAACGGAACGACGCCGGGAAGCGCCCGGTTGAAGAGCACACGGCCGACCGTCGTGTCGATCAGTGTCCGCTCGATGTCCTGCACTTCGGCGTGCAGGATGTCCTGGTCGTTGTACTGCGTCGTCAGGTCGATGTACCTGCCCGAGTACCGCACGCGGATCGGGGTGTGCGTCGTGACCTCGCCCTGCTCGTACGCGAGGATGACTTCGTCGAAGTCGGCGAAGATACGGCCCTCGCCCTTGGTGTTGGAGCGCGACTTGGTCAGGTAGTAGATCCCCAGCACGAGATCCTGAGACGGCACGGCGAGCGGACGGCCGGAGGCCGGCGACAGGATGTTGTTGGAAGAGAGCATCAGCAGCTCCGCCTCCACCTGCGACTTCGGCGAGAGCGGCACGTGCACCGCCATCTGGTCTCCGTCGAAGTCGGCGTTGAACGCCGGGCAGACGAGCGGATGGATCTTGATCGCCTTGCCCTCGACCAGCACGGGCTGGAAGGCCTGGATGCCGAGCCGGTGAAGCGTGGGCGCGCGGTTCAGGAGGACCGGGTGGTCGCGAATGACCTCCTCGAGAGCATCCCAGACCTCGGTGACGCCCGACTCGACCAGCTCCTTGGCCGCTTTGATCGTGGGAGCAAGCCCCTTTTTCTCGAGCCGGTTGTAAATGAACGGCTTGAAGAGCTCGACCGCCATCTTCTTGGGAAGACCAGCCTGATGCAGACGCAGCTCGGGTCCGACGACCACGACGGAACGGCCCGAGTAGTCGACACGCTTGCCGAGCAGGTTCTGGCGGAACCGGCCCTGCTTGCCCTTGAGCGTATCGGACAGCGACTTGAGCGGCCGGTTGTTCGAACCCTTGAGCACGCGGCCGCGGCGGCCGTTGTCGAAGAGGGCGTCGACCGCCTCCTGCAGCATGCGCTTCTCGTTGCGGACGATCACTTCGGGTGCCCGCAGCTCGAGCAGCTTCTTGAGCCGGTTGTTGCGGTTGATGACGCGCCGGTAGAGATCGTTCAGGTCCGACGTTGCAAAACGTCCGCCGTCGAGCGGCACCAGAGGCCGTAGCTCGGGCGGAATGACCGGGATCACGTCGAGAATCATCCAGTCGGGACGGTGCCCGGACCGGCGGAACGCGTCGCAGACCTTGAGCCGCTTGGCCGCTTTCTGCCGCTTGATCTGGGATGTCTCGGTCTTCATGATCATTCGGAGCTCTTCCGCCAGCATGTCGACGTCGACCCGCTGGAGGAGCTCCTTGATCGCCCCCGCTCCCATCCTCGCGACGAACACGTCGCCGTGCTCCGCGCGCAGAGCGCGGTATCGCTCCTCGGAGAGAAGCTCCTTCTCCGAGAGATCGGTCTCGCCCGGGTCGATGACGACGTAGGACTCGAAGTAGAGGATCCGCTCGAGATCCCGCAGCGAAATGTCGAGCAGATGCCCGATTCGCGACGGAAGGCCCTTGAAGAACCAGACGTGGGACACCGGCGAGGCGAGCTCGATGTGGCCCATCCGCTCGCGGCGCACTTTGGATTTCGTGACCTCGACGCCACACTTGTCGCAGACGACGCCGCGGTGCTTCATGCGCTTGTACTTGCCGCAGAGGCATTCCCAGTCGGTGATCGGGCCGAAGATCTTCGCGCAGAAGAGTCCGTCCCGCTCCGGCTTGAACGTGCGGTAGTTGATCGTCTCGGGCTTGGTGACCTCGCCGTAGGACCACGACCGGATCTTCTCGGGCGACGCCAGAGAGATCTTGATCGCGTTGAAATCCTTCAGCGTGGTCGGCTTATTGGCGAAAGCGAGCGTTTCCAAGTTAGTCGCTCCTTTTAAGCGGCCGCTCGACGCGGCCGGATGGGGCAAAACATTCTGAGCGGTCGCTCGACGCGACCGAAGGGAGCAAGCATTCTGAGCGGCCGCTCGACGCGGCCGGATAGGGCAAATGGCCGTTTCTCACCATCCCACGGCGAGAATTCGGAGTACGCGCGGATCCGATAGAGAGAACCGAGTTCATCGCTTCATCAGCTCCACGTCGAGGCAGAGGGACTGGAGCTCGCGAACGAGGACGTTGAACGACTCGGGCAGACCGGGATCGGTCGGCACCTCGCCCTTCACGATCGCCTCGTACACCTGGGAGCGGCCCTCCACGTCGTCCGACTTGACCGTCAACAGCTCCTGAAGCGTGTAGGAGGCTCCATAGGCCTCGAGGGCCCAGACCTCCATCTCGCCGAAACGCTGCCCGCCGAACTGGGCCTTTCCGCCCAGAGGCTGCTGCGTGATGAGCGAGTACGGTCCGATCGAGCGCGCGTGGATCTTGTCGTCGACCAGGTGCGAAAGCTTCATCATGTAGATGTAACCCACGGTGACCTGCTGCTCGAACGGCTCGCCGGTCATCCCGTCGTACAGAACGGTCTTGCCTGCCGAGGGCAGGTTCCCGTCCTTCAACAGCTTCTTGATCTCCGATTCGGACGCTCCGTCGAAGACCGGCGTCGCGACCGTGATCCCGAGCGACCGTGACGCCCATCCCAGGTGCGTCTCCAGAATCTGGCCGACGTTCATTCGCGACGGAACGCCCAGCGGATTCAACACGATGTCGATCGGCGTGCCGTCCGGCAGGTACGGCATGTCGGCTTCGGCGAGGATGCGCGAGATGACCCCCTTGTTGCCGTGCCTTCCCGCCATCTTGTCGCCGACGGAGAGCTTCCGCTTCATCGCGACGTAGACCTTGACCATCTTGATGACGCCGGGCGGAAGCTCGTCTCCCTTCTGCAGAAGCTCGATCCTCTCGGCGTTGACGCGGTTCAGGACCTCGATCTGGGAGTCCTGGCGCCGCAGGATGATCTGGATCGCGTCGGCAATCTCCTCGTCCTTGAGCTTGAGCCGCTTCAACTGCTGCGGGGAAAGCCGGGCCGCGCCCTCGTCCGTGAACTTGCCGCCCTTGGCGACGATCTCGGCGCCCTCGCGGTCGGCCAGGTCCTCGTTGGAGACCTTGCCGATCAGGAGATCACGGATCTTCTTGTTCGCCTCTTCGCGAATGATGCGGATCTCGTCCTTGGAGTTCTTTTCGATCTTCGCGATCTGGTCCTGTTCGATCGAAAGCGCGCGCAGGTCCTTCTCCGTGCCCTTGCGCGAGAAGATCTTCACATCGACGACCGTCCCCTCGATGCCCGGCGGGCACTTCAACGAGGCGTCGCGCACGTCGCCGGCCTTCTCGCCGAAGATCGCGCGGAGGAGCTTCTCTTCAGGCGTCAACTGGGTCTCCCCCTTGGGAGTGACCTTGCCGACGAGAATGTCACCCGGCTTCACGTTCGCGCCGATCCGGATGATTCCCGACTCGTCGAGATCCCGAAGCGCGGTCTCCGAAACGTTCGGAATGTCCCGCGTGATCTCCTCGGGCCCGAGCTTGGTGTCCCGCGCCTCGATGTCGAACTCCTGGATGTGAATCGACGTGAAGAAGTCGTCCTTGACGAGGCGCTCCGAGACGAGAATCGCGTCTTCGTAGTTGTAGCCGCGCCAGGGCATGAACGCGACGAGAATGTTGCGTCCGAGCGCGAGCTCGCCCGACTCGGTGCAGGGACCGTCCGCGAGGACCTGTCCTCGTTCGACTTTCGTTCCCTCGGCGACGATCGGCTTCTGGTTGATGCAGGTGTTCTGGTTCGACCGCCGGAACTTCGTCAGCGGATAAATGTCGGCTCCGAATTCCTTCCCGCCGGCCTCCGTCCCCTCGACGCGCACGATGATTCGTTCGGAATCGACCTGATCGACCATCCCGCCGCGCTTGGCGAGCACGACCGCTCCCGAGTCGCGGGCGACGGTCGCCTCGAGTCCCGTGCCGACGAGCGGCGCTTCGACTTTCAGCAGGGGTACCGCCTGTCTCTGCATGTTCGAGCCCATTAGCGCGCGGTTGGCGTCGTCGTGCTCGAGAAACGGAATCAGCGCCGTCGCGACCGAAACGAGCTGCTTGGGCGATATGTCCTTGTAGTCGACCTTGTCGCGCTCCGCGGTGATGAACTCGCCGTTGAAACGCGCGATGACCCGGTCGTCCTTGAGACGCCCCGAGCCGTCCGTCTCCGCGTTCGCCTGCGCGATGACGAAGTTCTCTTCCTCCCAGGCGGAAAGGTAAAACGCGAACGGCATCGCGTCGGCCGGCTTCCGGTGCCCTCGGCGAAGACGCTCGTTCTCGTCCTCGAGCTCTTTCTTCTCGACGATCTGACCGAGCTTGAAATCCGTGTCTCCGACCGTCGTGATCTGGAAGTGATCGATGACGCGGCCCTTCTCCACCCTCTTGTATGGCGTCTCGATGAACCCGAAGTCATTGATTCGGGCATAGCACGAGAGCGAGGAGATCAACCCGATGTTGGGACCCTCAGGCGTCTCGATCGGGCACACGCGGCCGTAGTGCGTGGGATGCACGTCGCGAACCTCGAATCCCGCACGCTCGCGCGAAAGACCGCCGGGGCCCAACGCGGACAGGCGCCGCTTGTGCGTGACCTCCGACAGCGGGTTCGTCTGGTCCATGAACTGCGAGAGCTGCGATGAGCCGAAAAACTCCTTGATCGAAGCGATGACCGGCTTGGAGTTGATCAAGTCGTGCGGCATCGCGGAGTCGATGTCCTGGTGAACCGACATCTTTTCCTTGATCGCCCGCTCCATGCGCACGAGGCCGATCCGGAACTGGTTCTCGAGAAGCTCGCCGACCGAGCGCACGCGCCGGTTGCCGAGGTTGTCGATGTCGTCGGTGCGTCCGACGTCCTTCTTCAGACGCAGCAGGTAGCCGACGACGCGGAAGATGTCCTGAGCGGTCAGCGTTCGAGTGTCTTCGGAGGAATCGGCTTCGAGCTTGATGTTGAACTTGAAGCGTCCCACGCGCGAGAAGTCGTACTTCTTGGGATCGAAGAACATGCCTTCGAAGAGGTTCTTCGCCGACTCGTAGGTCGGGGGATCTCCCGGACGCAGGCGCCGGTAGATCTCGAGGATCGCCTCGTTCTTCGTCTTGTGGGTGTCCTTGCGGATCGTGTTGACGAGCACGTCGCCGGAAAGGTCCCAATCGGGGAAGAAGAGCTCCACGTCCTTGATGCCGCGCTCCTTCAGCTGCTCGATGGCGTCTGGCCCGAGCTCCTGGCCAGCCTCGAAGAGAACCTCGCCGGTCGAGAGATCGACGACGTCCGCCAGGAAACAGGCCTTCTCGACCGCCGAGTCGTCGACCGAGCGCTCGATTGCGCCCTTCTTGGCGATCTCTTTCTGATCGTCGGCCGAAAGCTTGATGCCGGCGAAGATGAGCTTCGTCTCCCGTTTGACGCGCGCGAATCTCTCCCGGATCTCTTCCTGCTTCAGAATGTCTTTGCCGAGGCCCAGGTAGGCGCGTCCCCGCTCGAAGCGGGCCGGAATCGGCGCATAGAACTGGCGAAGGATCGACTCGTCGGTCTCCAGGCCCAGCGCCCGCAGGAAGATCGTGGCCGGGAACTTGCGCTTCCGGTCGATTCGGACGAAGAGGACCCCCTTCTGGTCGAACTCGAACTCCACCCACGAGCCACGGTACGGAATGATCTTGGCGAGATATCCGTGCGCCGACTCCTTGGTGAAGAAGACGCCGGGAGAGCGGTGAAGCTGCGAGACGATGACCCGCTCGGTTCCGTTGATGACGAACGTCCCGTGCTCGGTCATCAGTGGAATGTCCCCGAAGAAGACCTCCTCTTCCTTGGCGTCCCGCATCGTCTTGACGCCCGTCTCCGGATCCTTGTCGTAGACGAAGAGGCGGAACGTGACCTTCAGCGGCACGGAATAGGTCATCCCGCGCTCCTGGCACTCCGCCACCGAATACTTCATCTGGAGATCGACCGGGTTGCCGCAAATGTCGCAGAGGGTGACCCGATTGGGGTTCTGCGTTCCACAATGCGAGCAGGAGACGACCTCCTCGTGCGGATGGGCCGTCACGATCCGCTTGCCGCAGCTCTTGCAGTTCATGCGCAGGTGCTCGAGGCCTTTCAGCCGGCCGCACTTGCACTCCCAGTTGCCGATCGCGTATTTGACGAACTGCAGCTCGCAGGCCCCACGGAAGTCGGCGAACGGAAAAACGCTCGTGAAAACCGCCTGCAGGCCCGATTCCTCGCGCTCCTCGGGCAGCAGGTTCATCTGCAGAAACCGCTCGTAGGAACGGCGCTGAACGTCGATCAGGTTGGGAAGATCCATGAACGAGCGGATCTTCGAGAAATTCTTTCTTTCGGCGGAGGCAGCAACCTCAGTCATTCGGACTCCATTAGTGCGACGGACGCTTCGCGCCGTCGCAATTCAGCACGAAAAGGGTGGCGACCCCGACCTGGGGGTCCCACAAATGAGAACAATTCGATATTCCCGGAGTCGAGGTCAGACACTACTTGATCTCGACCTTCGCACCGATGACGTTCTGAGCCGCGGCTCGCAAGCGGCCGCGGACATTTTCCAAACCAGGGCTTACTCGCTCGGCCTGCACTACTTGATCTCCACTTTTGCACCAACTTCCTCAAATTTCTTTTTGATGTTGGCCGCCTCGTCCTTCGAGACGCCCTCCTTGAGGGTACCCGGAGCGCCGTCCACGAGGTCCTTGGCTTCCTTCAGACCGAGACTGGTGACCTCCCGGACGACCTTGATCGTCTTGATCTTGTCGCCGGCCGCCGCGAGGACGACCGTGAACTCGGTCTTCTCCTCCTCGGCAGGAGCGGCCGCCGCGCCTGGAGCCGCGCCCGCCGCGGCCATCGGCATCGCCATCGCCGCCGCGGAGACCCCGAACTTCTCCTCGAGCGCCTTGACCAGGTTGTTCAGCTCGAGGACGGTCATGCCCTCGATCTCCTTCACGAAGTTTTCCGCCGTCATTGCCATGTCCGCTTACTCCTTAATCTCTCTTCTCGACACAAACTCACTGACCGGAAGCGGCTGGGGCCGCTCCCGACTTCGACTTGGTTTCGGCGATCTGCTGCATCACGACCGCCAGGTTGCGCACCGGCCCGTTCAGGACCGTCACGAGGCGCCGCATCGGGGACTGGATCAGGAAGAGGAGCTTGCTCACGAGCTCTTCGCGGCTCGGCAGCTCCGCGATCGACTGGATCTGCTTGGCCTCGATCGCTCGGCCCTCGACGACCGCGCCCTTGAAGACCAGATTCGGGTTCGCCTTGGCGAACGCCGAAAGCACCTTCGCGAGGGCCACCGGGTTGTCCTGGTTGTAGGCCACCGCGGTGGCGCCCCGAAAATGCTCGGCGACCGCCTCGAGCGGCGTGCCCTTGGTCGCGCGCAGAGCCAGGGTGTTCTTGACGACCAGGTACTTGGATTTCGTGGCTCGGACCTGCCGGCGAAGCTCCGTCACCTCAGTGACTTTCAACCCCGCAAAGCCGAAAAGAATTGCATTCTGCGACTTGGCCAGGTCCTGCTCGAGCCGCGCCACGGCCTCGGTTTTCTCTTGTCGATTCATTGCGCCACCGTTCCTACATAGCCTCGATCGACGACGTGTCGATCTCGATGCCGGGCCCCATCGTCGATGAGACGGAGACCGTGCGGAAATACTTCCCCTTCGCGGCGGCCGGCTTCGCCTTGTGGACTGCCCGGATGAAGGCTTCCGCGTTCTCGGCCAGCTTCTTCTCGTCGAAGGAGGTCTTGCCGATCGAGGCGTGGATGATCGAAGTCTTGTCCACGCGGAACTCGACTTTGCCGGCCTTGATCTCGCGCACGGCCTTGGCGACCTCCATCGTCACCGTTCCCGCTTTCGGATTGGGCATCAGGCCCTTGGGCCCGAGGACCTTTCCGAGCTTTCCGACGAGCCGCATCATGTCGGGCGTCGCGACGAGCGCCTCGAAGTCCAGGAAGCCGCCCTGGATCTTCTCGACGAGGTCCTCCGCGCCCACGTGATCCGCTCCCGAATCCTGCGCTTCTCTCGCCTTGTCGCCCGCGGCGATCACGGCGACTCTCTTGGACTTCCCCGTCCCATGGGGAAGAACGACGGTGCCCCGCACCATCTGATCCGCGTGCTTGGGGTCGACCCCCAGCAGCATCGCGATATCGACCGACTCGTCGAACTTCGCATACTTCACCTCTCGGATGAGCTTCACCGCATCTCCGAGGTGATAGGGCCGCGACTCGACTCTGGCTTTGGCGGCCGTGAACTTCTTGCCTGTTTTCGCCATCTTCCCCCTTTGTCGTTCTAGCGGCGTCGCTCGCGCTCGGCCTCCGACTTGCGCGCACCCGGCACTCGACCGAGAGCTAGACAACCTCGATTCCCATGCTCCTCGCGGTGCCTTCGACGATGCGCACCGCTGCCGGAAGGTCCCCCGCGTTCAGATCGGGGAGCTTTGTCTTGGCGATCTCCTCGACCTGCTTCTTGGTCACCTTGCCGACCTTCTCCTTGTTGGGCGTGCCCGAACCCTTCTCGACGCCCGCCGCCTTCAAAAGGAGGACGGACGCCGGCGGCGTCTTGGTGATGAAGCTGTAAGAGCGGTCCGCGTACACGGTGATGACCACCGGGATGATGAGACCCTTCTGCGAAGCGGTCCGGGCGTTGAAGTTCTTGCAGAAGTCCATGATGTTGACGCCCTGCTGGCCGAGCGCCGGCCCCACGGGCGGAGCGGGCGTGGCTTCGCCCGCTGGAATCTGGAGCTTCACGTAGCCGGTGATCTTTTTCGCCATGGCTCTCCTAAAGTTTCTGAACCTGGAGGAACTCGAGCTCGACCGGAGTCGACCTTCCGAAGATCGTCACCATCACCTTCAGCGTCGAACGGTCCAGGTTGACCTCCTCGACGACTCCGGTGAAGTTCGTGAACGGGCCGTCGGTGATCCGGACGTGCTCGCCTTTTTCGAACGTGTGCTTCGGCTTCGGCTTCTCCTTGGTCGACGTCACCCGGTGAAGGATCTGTTCGACCTCTTCCGCGGTCAGCGGCGTCGGCTCTTTGCCCGAACCGACGAACCCGGTCACCTTGGGTGTGTTCTTGACCAGGTGCCAGGCGTCGTCGGACATCTCCATTTCGATGATGATGTAGCCGGGGAAGAACTTTCGCTGGATCTCCCGGCGTTTTCCGCCCTTCATCTCGACGAGGGTTTCCGTCGGGATGCGGATGTCGCCAAACGAGTCCTGCATGCCCATCGCCTCGACGCGCTGCTTCAAGTTCTGGCGCACGCGCTCCTCGAAGCCCGAGTAGGTATGCACGATGTACCAGTTCTTGGTCTTGGCCGCTGCCTCGGCAGATCCCACCGTTTCTCCGCTCGTATTCGCGACCGTCATGCGATCACCCCCGCCGCACGGAAAACCTTGTCGATGACCCAGGAAAGGCCGGCGTCCACGACGAAGAGGTAGAAGCCGAACAGCACGCACGCGACGATGACGACCAGCGTCGTCCCGACGACTTCGCCGCGGGTCGGCCAGCTGACTTTCTTGATCTCGACCCAGACGTCGCGCAAGAAATCGCGCGTCGCGGGCCACCACTCTTTGATCGGCGTCATAACCTTTTCAGACTTCCTCTATCGCCTAATGGCAGGGGTGGAGGGATTCGAACCCCCAACCTACGGTTTTGGAGACCGCCGCTCTACCAATTAGAGCTACACCCCTAGACTTTTCCTTCCTTGTGAGCCGTGTGCTTGCGGCAGAACCGGCAATACTTCGAAAGCTCCAGCTTCTCGGTATTCGTCTTCTTGTTCTTCGTCGAGGTGTAGTTCTTCCGCTTGCACTCGGCGCAGGCCAGACTGATCGTTTCCTGCATGGTTACTTTCTTAGCGCTCGCTCGACGCGAGCGGACATGAGTAAACGGCCGTTACGCAACATCCCATGGCGTTAACGCCTCGTGCCCGTCTGCTCGTGACTGCGCTTTCCACTTCTTTTCCTATTCCAAAATCTCGGTAATGGTCCCCGCTCCGACGGTGCGGCCGCCCTCGCGGATGGCGAACCGCAATCCCTTCTCCATCGCAATCGGCGTGATCAGGTTGATCTGCAATGCCACGTTGTCCCCGGGCATCACCATCTCCACTCCCTTGGGCAACTCCGCCGTCCCC
>DATDNV010000614.1:0-5291 GCA_036518075.1 Thermoanaerobaculia bacterium | reverse complement strand
GACGTACTCGGCATGGCCGCCGCCGGCGAGCAATGCACACACCGGCTCTCCCGTCTCGACGACGTTTCCGGAGACTTCGAGGCCGAGGATGTTCGATTCGCCGGGAGGCGGAGGGTACCGTCCGGCAATCTGGGAGAGATCCGCGCGATTGAGACCGGATCCCACCACCCGAACGAGGACTTCGTCGGCACCGGGCCGGGGAGTCTCCGCTTCCCGCAGAATGGCCACATAGGTCTCCCCTCGGAGAGCGACATCGAGATATTTCATGGCCTGGCTGGAGCCGCGGGTTCGCGCATCAACGAGGGCTCTCGCGCGGGGGCTCGTCCTCTTCCCCGGGAGGCGGGAGCGGCCGGGCTGCAAACCAGAATCCTCCCGCCGCGAGCAACGTGATCACGGCCACGGTGCAGGCGAGCCGTTTGCCGTGCCAGAGGCTCGTGAATCCCTCGCGAATGTCCTGCGCGATCAGGTTGGCCTTGCCGCCGTAGACCTCCATCTCGCGGAGATACTGCTTCGTGTCCTCGGGCTCGTATCCGAGAGGATTGCCGGGCCCCGGTCGGGCGCGGACATAGATCGCCGCGGAGGCGGCAAGACCGATGATGAGAATGACGAGGCTTACCCTGCGAACGCGCGCCTCGGTCATCGCTCTCCGCTCATCCCGCGAGATTACTGCAAGCGTCCCGGGTCGCCTCGCCGACGCAATTCCGAATGCGCTCTGGGTCACGCGGAGCTTTGATGCGCAGGCATCGGCGCATCGGCGCATGCGATGCGAACGGCCATTCGGCTGAGCCGATCGTACAGGCGGCGATCGCTGAGGATCGGCCACCAGTCGTAGAGAAAGATTTCGAGCGGCCGCCACATCGAGACCCATCCACCGATGAGCAGGCCCTCCCGAATGATTGCGGCCAACCCGCTCCCCGGCCAGAGCTTGGTGACGCGATGGCCCGCAAGCAGACAAAGGGCCAGGAACACCAGACCGATCGCGAGACTGGTCCGGCCGACGCGGAACAACTGGCGAAGGCGCTGGCCCGCGAATTCGGACAGGCGAGCGAAGAAGCCGTGGACGGCCTCGCGCAAGTCGTCCGCCATCTTCGCCGTCACGGAGGGCTTGTCGAGGAAAACGAGGAGTGCCAGACGGGCGTCCCTCGGGAGCTCTTTGGCCCAGCCGACGATGAACTCCTTCGCGTCATCGTCCAGGTCCTTCTCGTGGAACGGCGACGGATCGAACGAATTGAAGATCTGGGACAGCTCGGCGACATGAACCTCGATGACCTGACTGCCGGCCGGGATCTCGTCCCCCGCGAACGTTTGCTCAGCCACTGGGCCCTCTTCAACCAGCCCGAACGAGCTCGGTGCGGTTCCGTCGGACTATTTATCAGAAGAGCGAGAAGCGGACGCGACCGCCAAAGCGGCAGAAGCCTTTCGCGCTCGCTCGAGCAGCCCGGGTTCGCCGAAACGCTCCGCCCAGGTGCCGAAGTCAGCCGTCGGACCTCGCCACGCAATCTCCTCGACCTCGCGAAAGAGAGATGCATCGGACCGCAGCGTCGCCAGGTCCTTGAAGAGGAGCGCGAGCTCGAGTCGATCTCCCAGTACCTCCGGCGGGAACGTTTCGATGGGACCGTGGCGATTCAGGAGCCTCGCCGCGCCGACCCGTCCGATGCCGCGAATTCCAGGATAGCCGTCGGCGGAGTCACCGACCAGCGCCAGGAAATCCGGGATCAAAGCCGGGTCGACACCGAACTTCTCTCGAACCGCCGCAGCATCGAGAATCTTTTGCCCCCTCCGGTCCACCTGAACGACGCGGTCACCCTGTACGCACTGCGCCAGGTCTTTGTCGGGCGTCCAGATCGAGACTCTTTCGACCCGTCTCTCCCGGGAAGCGAGCCGCGCCGCCGACGCCAGCGCGTCATCCGCTTCGAGCTCGACCATGGGCCAGACGGCGACGCCCATCGCGGCGAGCGCCTCCTCGACAGGATGGAACTGCGCAAGCAGCGCCCGGTCGACGCCCGCCGACGTCTTGTAATCGGGCCACAGGCCGTTTCGGAACGATTCGATGACGTGGTCGGTGGCAACCCCGATGTGCGCTGCCCCGGTCTCGATCATTTGGAGAACGGTGCGAACGACGCCCGCGGCGGCGCCGAGCGGCGGTGCCTCCCCCTTCGTGAAGCGCTGCAGACCGTAGAAATGCCGGAAGAGCTCGTAGGTTCCGTCGACGAGATGAACGATCACGATTTACTGCGCCGGGGAAGCGCCAGCGCAATCGGCCGCTCGTTCGAGAAGAAGCGCGCGTTCCCGGGCATTGCGAGTCATCTCCGCCGCGCGCTCGAACTCGACGCGTGCTTCGTCGCGGCGGCCGAGCTTCCTCAGCAGATCGCCGCGTACGCTCGGCAAGAGGTGATAGGCCTTGAGCGACGGCTCGCTCGCCAGCCGGTCGATCAGCTCGAGGCCCGCCGCCGGACCGGAAGCCATGCTGACCGCGACAGCGCGGTTGAGCTCCACGACCGGCGACGGCGCAACGCGAGCGAGCTCATCGTAGAGCGCCGCGATGCGCGTCCAGTCGGTTTCTTCCCCGGTGCGGGCCCGAGCGTGGCACGCGGCGATCGCGGCCTGCAGCGCATAGGGACCGCGGGCCCCGCCAGCGCTCTCGGCGCGAGCGAGCGCGGCGAGTCCCCGGCGGATGAGCAGTTGATCCCAGCGGCTGCGATCCTGGTCCAGCAGGAGAATCGGCTCTCCCGATGGTCCGACTCGCGCGTTCACGCGCGAAGCCTGGATTTCCATGAGCGCGACGAGCCCGTGGACCTCGGCTTCGTTCGGCGCGAGCGCCGCGAGAACTCGGCCCAGCCGAAGAGCATCCTCGCAGAGAGCGGGACGCATCCAGTCGTCGCCGGCGGTCGCCGCATATCCCTCGTTGAAGATCAGATAGATGACTTCGAGAACCGACCGGATTCGGGCCTCGAGCTCTTCCCCGCGCGGAATCTCGAACGGGATCCGCGCATCGGCGAGCGTCCGCTTCGCGCGGACGATACGCTGGGCGACGGTCGATTCCGGCACGAGGAAAGCCCGCGCGATCTCCGAGGTCTCGAGACCTCCCAACAAGCGCAGCGTTAACGCGACCCGGGCCTCCTTGGAGAGAACGGGGTGACAGGCCGTGAAGATCAGCCGCAGCAGGTCGTCGTCGATTTCTTCATCGGCCGCGGTTTCGATGTCCCGTGCCGCGTCTTCCTGCTTCTCCTCGAGATCGCGGCCGATCTCCATGTGTTTCCGTTCCGCGAGCGTCCGGCGGCGCAGCAGATCGATCGCGCGATGCTTCGCCGTCGCCATCAGCCACGCCCCGGGCTTGTCGGGGATCCCCGTCTCCGGCCACTTCTCTAACGCCGCGACGAGGGCGTCTTGCGCGAGGTCCTCGGCCAGGCCGATGTCGCGCACGATCCGGGCGAGGCCGGCGATCAGGCGAGGAGACTCGATCCGCCAGACGGCATCGATGGCCTGATGGGTGTCGGCAGCCTGCACGGCTGCCGATCACACCATCGTCTCCGAGACGGCGCAAGCGGACCGCCGAATGCGCGGACAACCGTTATTGATGCGCTTCGGCCTGCCAGCGCTTCTCCGGCTCCACGCACAAATCTTCCGGCGTGAAGAGCTGGCGGATTTCCGTCACGCCCTCCCAGGCCGGCCAGTGTTTGCGGTGAAGCTCCATGAACCGGCGCGACCATTCGATCGCTTCCTTCTGAGAGGGCAACTCGAAAACCGCGTACCCCCCGACGACCTCCTTGGATTCGGTGAAGGGCCCATCGACGACCGACAGCTTCCCGCCGCGAAGACGGACTGCCGCGCCCGTCGCCGTCGGGGCAAGTCCTCCCGTGTCCAGGAACACGCCGGACTTGATTCCTTCCTGGCGCAACTCCTCGATCGCGTCGATGAGCTCCTGAGGCGGGAACCCGAACTTCTCTTCTGACTTCACAATCGTCATGAATCGCATGGGAATTCTCCTTTCCGTTTCGTTGAGACCATTTTTCCTTGTGGCCGGCCCCTACTTCGAGGCCTGGCCTGCCAGCTTCTCCCGCAGCGCCTCTTCCTGTGCTTGGATTTCCGGACCGAAGTCCGACGCTTCGAAGAGTTGCCGGATCTCGATCTCCGCTTCCCCTTCCCCGAACGGATGCGGACAGCGCTTGATCCACTCGACCGCTTCCGACCTGGATTTGGCCTGGAGGATCCAGAATCCGGCGATCAGCTCCTTCGACTCGGTGAAGGGTCCATCGATGACCGTCCGCTTCCCCCCGGAAAACCGGACGCGGGCGCCTTTCGAGCTCGGCTGAAGCCCTTCTCCCGCGAGCATCACCCCGGCCTTCGCCAGCTCCTCGTTGTACTTCCCCATGGCTTCCAGAAGCTTCGGGTCCGGCATCGCGCCCGATTCCGACAGTTTGTTCGCTTTGACCATGGCAATGAATCGCATGTGGTTTCTCCTCTTCTTATCCCGAGCCGGCCCCAACTTGTCCCGAATCGGATCCCCGGCTCTAATACGGCGACGTACGAGAACCGTTCCAATCGACATCCGTGGGAGCTCTTTTTAGAAAGCGAGAAGAGGGAAGATCGTTGCGAGTACAACGTCGGATGTCTGAAGCGGCCTAAAAATACAGGCAGAACAATTACTTACGGCTTGTCGATTTGGAGGGATTCCGTTCGACGTATAAGGTGAGAGATGCGGTAGCTCGAACGAATAAGGAGTGAGGATGAGCGGCGTACGGGTACTCGTGGGAACGCGCAAGGGCGCGTTCGTTTTGACGTCGGATGGAAAACGCGGGAAATGGCAGGTCGAAGGGCCACATTTTGCCGGCTGGGAGATCTACCACGTGAAGGGCTCCCCCGCCGACCCCGATCGCCTCTACGCGTCTCAGTCGAGCGGCTGGTTCGGGCAGGTGATTCAGCGCTCAAACGACGGCGGAAAGACCTGGGACACGCCGGGAGGTGGAGTGGCGAAGACCCCCGAAGGCATGCCGACGGGCGAGAGCAACAAATTCGTCTACGACGCGTCGCCGGAAACGGGAAAGCCGCTGACCACGCACCAGTGGTACGACGGCACGCAGAAGCCGTGGGTCTTCAAGCGCGTCTGGCATCTGGAGCCTTCGCTCGATGATCCGGATACGGTCTACGCCGGAGTGGAAGATGCCGCGCTGTTTCGTTCCGACGACGGCGGCAAGAGCTGGCTGGAGCTGCCCGGGCTGCGTGGCCATGGCACAGGCCCCCAGTGGCAGCCGGGAGCGGGCGGAATGTGCCTGCACACGATCATCCTGGAT
>DATDNV010000613.1:0-14380 GCA_036518075.1 Thermoanaerobaculia bacterium | reverse complement strand
TTTCTCGAGCGCCCGGTCGACTTCGGCGCGTTAGACGGCCGGCCGGTGAGAGTCCTCTTCATGCTTCTTTCACCCTCTGTGAGAGATCACCTGCAGGTGCTGGCCAAGCTCGCGGCCGCGCTCCACGACGAGACGTTCAAGGGTCTGATCACCCGCACAGCGTCGTCCAAAGAAATTCTGAACTGGCTCCGCGCAGCCGAAGAAGGCGAACAAACCCACTGATGCTGCCGATCGTCCTCCTTTCCATCGCCGGTCTTTGCGGAGCCGGTTTGGCGGCACTCGTAGCCGGCCGCTCGGATCGCGTCGCGCTCGCGGTTGGGACCGCCGGATCGGCGCTCGCATGCGCGTTCGGTGTCTTCGCTTCGCTCAAAGCCCTGGTCGTCGGGGAACAGCGGTCGCTCCGGACGGTTTGGCCGTTACCCGTGGGAGAGCTCCACGTAGCTCTGGATGCCCTCTCGTCGTTCTTCCTCCTCTGCGTCTTCCTGGTGTCGGGCCTCGCGGCCGTGTACGGCGGCGGGTACCTCCGGTCCTCGATCGGAAAGCGGCGCCTCGCACCCGCACTCTTCTTCTTCAACCTCATGGTCGCCTCGATGGCGGTCGTCAGCATTGCGCGGGACGGCATCCTGTTTCTCGTCGCCTGGGAGATCATGTCAGTGACTTCCTATCTTCTCGTCACGTTCGAGAGCGAGCGGGAAGAGACCCGCCGCGCCGGGATGACCTATCTCATCGCCTCCCAGCTCGGCGTCGTCTTTCTTTTCGTTTTGTTCGGTCTTCTCAGCCAGCACGCTGGTGGGACTTACGACTTCGACGTTCTTGGCGCGGGCGGGGCCGCGGGCCTAGCCAACGTCTGTTTCCTGCTGGCGCTGGTCGGGTTCGGAACCAAGGCCGGCTTCTGGCCGCTCCACGTCTGGCTTCCCGATGCGCATCCTGCCGCTCCGAGCCATGTCTCGGCTCTCATGTCTGGCGTGATGATCAAGATGGGGATCTATGGACTGCTGCGGACCCTGGGGTTTCTGGGCCGGCCGCAGGCGTGGTGGGGAGCAGCGCTCATCGGTATCGGGGCGCTCTCGGGTCTCGTCGGAATCCTGAATGCTCTCGCACAGAGGGATCTCAAGAGACGCCTCGCCTATAGCAGCGTCGAGAACGTCGGCATTATTGCTCTTGGAATTGGCCTTGGACTCTTAGGACTGAGCCAGAGGAGCGCTTCCGTCGCCTTCTTGGGCTTTGCGGGGGCGCTGCTCCATGTTCTGAACCACGGCCTGTTCAAGGGACTTCTTTTCGAGGCGGCCGGCAGCGTCCTCCGCGGCACGGGCACTCGCGATATCGACGAGTTGGGTGGCCTGTCTCGCCGCCTACCGGTAACGGCCGTGACGTTCCTCGTCGGCAGCATCGCCATCTGCGGCTTGCCGCCGCTCAACGGATTCGTCAGTGAGTGGCTGCTCTACATCGGAGCGTTTCGGGGAGGGGCAACCCTTGCGACCGGCTGGGCCGTTTGGGCGCTTGCGGCGGTTCCGGCGCTTGCGCTCGTCGGAGGACTTGCCGCGATGTGTTTCGTAAGCGCGTTCGGAGGTGTTTTCCTGGGCCAGGCTCGCACGGAGGCGGCTTCGAGAGCCTACGAAGCGAACGGAGCAATGCAGGCGCCCATGGTCGCGGGCGCGCTCTTATGCGTCGCGATTGGTCTTTGGCCCACCGGCGTCGTTCGAATGGTCGAGCCGGCTGTCACACTTCTCGCCGGGACGCCCGGCGCGGTCCCGTATGCGGGCCCGCTCCTCGCCATCACACGAGTCGCGGTCGTTCTCCTTGCTCTCGTCGTACTTCTGGGACTCCTCCGTCAGGTCCTCCTCCGTGGCCGCGAAGTCTCTCGTGCGGCGACCTGGGGGTGCGGTTACGCGCAGCCCAGCCCCCGGATGCAGTACACCGCAGCCTCCTTCGCTCAACCGATCCTCGCACTGTTCGCGCCCGTGATCCATTCGCGGATCGAGCAGCAGGGCCCAGACGGATACTTTCCGGTGAAGGCCCACTACAAAGAGCGCCTCGGGGATGTTGCCGGCGAGCGCATCCTGCTGCCGGCGACCAGGCGCGTGGTCCGGGCCCTTTCGCGGCTTCACGCGATCCAGCAAGGACGGCTCCAAGTCTATCTCGTCTACATCGCTGCGACTCTCGTCGCGCTGTTGATCTGGCAGCTCGCGGGAATGGGGCGTTGACGTGATGTTCAGCCTCGGCATACACATCGGGCTCCTCCTCGTCATGCCGCCGCTCCTAATCGGCGTAATCAACAAGACCAAGGCCTGGTTTGCCGGAAGGCTTGGCCTGCCCCTTCTTCAGTCCTACCGCGACGTTTGGAAGCTCCTTCGAAAGGGCGCCATCTACAGCCAAGCCACGACGTGGCTCTTTCGCGCCGGCCCGATCGTCTCGCTCGCAGCGGTTCTCTGCGCCGGACTCGTTCTGCCCCTGGCAGCGAACTCGTCGCCCCTGGGCTTCTCCGGAGATGTCGTCGTCTTCGCCTATCTCCTCGCCCTCGGGCGCTTCTTCACGATGGCCGCGGCATTCGACACTGGCTCGAGCTTCGAAGGCATGGGCGCGAGCCGCGAGGCCGCCTTCTCGGCGCTGGCGGAGCCGGCGCTCTTTCTCTCACTGGCCATTCTGTGCCTCCCGGCCCGGAGCGCGACGTTTGCGGACGCGTTTGGGCGCCTTCCGTGGACGAGTTGGGGCTTCGGGCATCCGGCGTATCTCGCCGCGGCGCTTTCGCTCTTTGCGGTTCTCCTCGCCGAGAATTCCCGCATCCCGGTCGACGACCCGAACACGCACCTCGAGCTGACGATGGTCCACGAGGTCATGGTGCTCGATCACGGCGGCCCGGACTTCGGGTTCATTCTTTACGGGAGCGCCGTCAAGCTCTTCGTGATCGCGGCTCTGCTCGTCCACGTTCTTCTTCCGATTCCCGCTTCCGGCGGATGGAGAGGCGTCGCTCTTTTCTGCGGAGGCGAGATCGGCCTCGCGATTCTCGTCGGCGTCGTCGAATCGGTGATGGCTCGGCTGAGACTCCCGCGTGTTCCCCAGTTCCTCATTGGGGCAACCGTCCTTGCGGCCGTCGGCCTCGGCGCGCTTCTTTACCGGGGGGCCCCATGACCGGCTACGCCGACTTCCTGCTCCTGGTCGTTGCGGCATTGAGCCTCTCGATCGTCGCCACGAGCCGACTGACGGGCTGCGTTCGGGCGTCGGCGCTACAGGGTGTCGCTCTCTCGCTCTTGCCGCTAGCGCTCTGGGGCGGCGCGCTCGACCGCCACGCTGTCCCTGTCGCGACCATGAGCCTGGGAGCGCTTGCGGTGAAGGCCGTTATCATCCCGCTTCTGCTCGCCCGCGCGATTCGTGAGGCCAACGTGCGCCGGGAATCGGAGCCTTTCATCAGCTTGCACTTCTCCGTCCTGATCGCTGCGGCGCTAGTGGGATTCTCGTTCTGGCTGGGCACGATTCTCATCCTGCCCAAGCCCGCGCCGACTCCCCTTCTCGTCCCGATGGCGTTCGCGAATTTGCTCGTCGGTTTTCTGGTCCTCATCGTCCGGCGAAAGGCGGTCACTCAGGTCGTGGGCTACCTGATGCTCGAGAACGGCATCTTCATTTTTGGCCAGACGCTGGTGGAGGAGGTCCCGTTCGCGGTCGAGCTCGGCATCCTGCTGGATTTGCTCGTGGGCGTCTTCGTGATGGGAATCGCGATCAATCACATCAGCCGCGAGTTCGAGCATATCGACACCGAGCTGCTCTCGACTCTGAAGGACTAGCCGCGATGGCGTGGATTCTGCCCTTCCTCTTTCTGACGCCCGGCGTCCTGGGGCTCGCGGCACTGGCGGTCAAAAGCCTCCGTGTCGGTCTCGGCATCCTCCTCTTCGGCGCGTTGCTGCACTTTGTGGGCACGGTATCACTTTGGGCCGGAGCTGACACGATCGCCTTCGGAACTTTCTTGCGGGTCGACGTGACGGGCCTGATCTTTCTTTCGATCACCAGCGTCCTTTTCTTGCTCGTCGCGATCTATACGGTGCCGTACATCCTCCAGGGCACCCACGACAAGCAATCCGCACCTCATCGGTTCGTCCCCTGCCTGCTCGGATTCCTCGCGGCGATGTCTCTGGTTTCGGTCACGCAAAACCTCGCGCTGATGTGGGCGGCGGTGGAGGGAACGACGCTCGCCAGCGCCCCGCTGGTGTACTTCTATCGCCGGCGCGGGGCACTCGAGGCGGCCTGGAAATACCTGCTTTTGTGCTCGGTGGGGATCGCGTTAGCTTTGCTCGGAACTTTTTGCCTGGGCGTGGCGGCGTCTGCTGTGCCTGGTGCCAGTGCGGGCTTGACTCTCGATGGACTCATGAAAGCGGCGCCTTCGATGGCGCGGCCGTGGCTCAAAACGGCCTTCGTGCTCGCGCTTGTGGGCTACGGAACCAAGATGGGGCTGGCCCCTCTCCACACCTGGCTCCCGGACACGCACAGCCAGGCGCCCTCGCCCGTGTCGGCGCTTCTCTCGGGAGCGCTCTTGAACTGCGCCTTTCTCGCGATCCTGCGATTCTTCCAAGTCTGCTTGGCTTCGGGAGACGCTGCCTTCGCCCGAACGCTCCTCGTCGTATTGGGCTTCGCGTCGATTGCCATCGCATGCGCGTTCATGGTTGGCCAGAGAGACTACAAACGCCTGCTCGCGTATTCGAGCATCGAGAACATGGGAGTGATGGCCGCCGGCGTTGGGCTGGGGGGCGCCGCGACCTACGGCGCGATTTTCCACTCTGTGAATCATTCGCTGTGCAAGGCCGGCCTCTTTCTCCTGGCGGGCAACGTCTTGCGCGCCTTCGGAACGACCTCGGCCCGGCAAGCGCGCGGAGTGCTTGGAAGGATCCCGGTCACGGGCGTACTGATGACGGCGCTCTTTCTCGCCATCGGTGGGGCGCCTCCCTTCGGCCCCTTTTGGAGCGAGTTCTTGATCTTCCAGACCGCCATCCGGGGGACAAGCCCGTGGATCGGCGTCCTCTTCGTTTCACTTCTGGCGGTGGCCTTCCTGGGCATGGCCGGAGCGCTTCTGCCCATGCTCCAAGGAGCTCAGGGCGACGACGCGAGACGTGTCCGCGAGCCTGCGCTCTCGGTCGTGGCGCCGTTGGCGCTGGCGATCGGGGCGCTCTCGATCGGAGTCTACGTGCCTCCAATACTCTCTGACGCGCTGCATCACGCAGCCACCGCGTTGGGAGGCTGACCCAATGGCGCTCGGCTTCCCTTCGCCGCTCTGGACCAAGAACAGCCTCGCGGTTGGCCGTGCAAACGTCCCAGATGTCCCTGTCGAGGACTTCCGGAAATCCTGCATCGCGATCTGCTCGCAGGGCGGCCGGCTTGCCGCGCTGTGCCCGCTGCCGGAGGCGAGTCGAGATCTAAAGAAGACCCCGCAACTCCTGGCGGTGTTCGCGGACGACGCTCGCGGGAGTGTGGGCCTGCTCACAGCTCGTCTTCCCGATAGCCGGCGCTATCCGGCGCTTTCGACGGAGCTTCCCCAGGCGCAGGCGTTCGAGCGTGAATTGTTCGAAGACCACGGCATCCGCCCCGAGGAGCATCCCTGGTTGAAGCCTCTGCGAAGGCATCCTGACCTCGAGTCGTACTCTTTGAAAGGCGAAGTGAGCGGGAATCCGTATCCCTTCTTTCGCGTCGAGGGGCCGGGCATCCACGAAGTCGCCGTTGGTCCGGTCCATGCCGGCATTATCGAGCCGGGCCATTTCCGTTTGCAGTGCCGTGGCGAGGCGGTTCTCCATCTGGAGGTCCAGCTTGGCTACCAGCACCGCGGCGCGGAAGCCCTTTTCCTCGGGTCACCGCCAGCGCGCCGGCTCGCGGTTGCGGAATCGATCGCCGGCGACACGTCCGTTGGCCATGTTCTCGCCCACTGCATGGTGGTCGAAGCTCTCGCCCGGGTCGAAGCGCCTCTCTACGCGCAAGCTGTTCGAGGAATCGCGTTGGAGTTGGAGCGGCTTTCCAACCACGTCGGCGACCTGGGAGCGCTCTGCAACGACATCGGCCACCTTCCCGGCGCTTCGTGGTTCGGACGGCTTCGGGGCGAGTTCTTGAACTTGTTGATGGAGCTGTCCGGCAACCGCTTCGGGCGAGGCCTGGTGCAGCCGGGCGGAATTCGCTTCGGGCTCTCGGCCGAGCAGCGCGGGGATTTCCTCACCCGCCTGGCCGTGGCGGAGCGCGACCTTCAGGACACGGCGCGGGTCGCTTTCAATTCGCCAACCGTGGGTTCGCGCTTCGAGCAAACCGGCGTCGCGACACGCGAGGCGGCGGAGACGCTCGGTCTCGTCGGGCCGGCCGCTCGCGCGAGCGGTTGCGATCGAGATGTCCGGCGCGATCATCCTTTCGGCATCTACCGTTTCGCTCATATCCCGGTCGCACTGGTCGAGTCCGGTGACGTGATGGCGCGCGCCCTGGTGCGCTGGCTCGAGACGCAGCGGTCGATGACGTTTCTGCGAGAGCAGTTGAACGAGCTCCCTCGGGAGTCGCTGTCCACGGCGATCACTGGGTCGGCGCCCGACAGTCTCGCCGTCTCGATGGTCGAGGGATGGCGCGGCGAGATCGTGCACTTGGCCGTCACGTCCGGGGACGGCAACATCGCCGGGTACAAGATCGTGGACCCTTCCTTCCACAACTGGTTTGGCCTCGCCGTGGCCATGCGCGGCAACCAAGTCTCGGACTTCCCGCTCTGCAACAAGAGCTTCAACCTGTCCTACGCGGGCCATGACCTGTGAGTGAGCGATGCTCGATCTTCTGAAAGCGCGACTGCGGCAGGGGAACCAGACGACGAAGTTTCCCCGAGGGGAAACGCGCCTCCCCGCGCGCTTCCGAGGCCGCCCGGTCTTGGACGAATCCAAGTGCTCGGATGGTTGCCGCGCCTGCGCGGACGCGTGTCCGACTCGCGCAATCGTCACCGATCCCCTTCGGATCGACCTTGGCGCGTGCCTGTTTTGCCCGACTTGCGAGGAGGCCTGCCCGGGGGGAGCGGTCGTCTACACGCGGGACCACCGCCTCGCGACGCGTTCCCGGGCTGACCTCGTCGTCTCGGGGGGCGAAGGGAGACTTGCGACAGCGCTCGATCGCGAAATGCGGAGACTCTTCGGACGTGCCTTGAAGCTCCGGCAGGTCGCGGCGGGCGACTGTAGCGGCTGCGCGGCCGAGCTCGTCGCCATGGGCAACGTCATCTTCGACCTCAGCCGTTTCGGAATCCAATTCGTGGCGTCGCCGCGGCACGCCGACGGCATCGTCGTTACGGGCCCGGTAACCACGAACATGGAGTTCGCTCTTCGAGAGACTTACGCGGCGGTGCCCGAGCCGAAGATCGTGATCGCCGTCGGCGCTTGCGCGATCAGCGGCGGTCCCTTCGCCGGGGCCCATGCTTCCCACGGCGGAGTGCCCGAAGACATTCCAGTCGATATTTACGTCCCCGGCTGTCCGCCCCATCCGCTGACCATCCTCGATGGGCTTCTTCGGCTTCTCGGCCGCATCGATGGCGGAAGGGGACGCCTC
Source organism: Thermoanaerobaculia bacterium (assembly GCA_036518075.1). Taxonomy (GTDB): domain Bacteria; phylum Acidobacteriota; class Thermoanaerobaculia; order UBA5066; family Gp7-AA6; genus DATDNV01. Next base: position 6,844 of record DATDNV010000613.1, on the reverse strand, counting down.
CGGGGAGCCGCAGAGAAGTACGGAGAAATCCAAACAGAAGCACTCCGCTGGGGCACGAAGCGCGCCGAGGCGACTCTCGAGTATCTTGGGGCGGACCTTACGAAGCATCCGAAAGGGACCGAGGACCTGAAGCCTGGTAAACCATGAACAGGCTGCGCTGCGAGACAGCCAAGAAATCCAAAGCGGACTCCTTGTCATAGCCGTCTGGCCGAGAGGATTTGACAACGTCGCGCGCGTTGAGCTATCCCCGCGTCGGAACCGCCGGCTTGCCAGAATCGAGGGCGCGGTCGATGCGCTGCTTGATCGCAAAGACCTCGAGACGCGAAACCTTGGATCCGGGCCCCTCTTTTTCGACTTTTTCGAGCGTTGCCCAGGCGAGCTCGGCCGGAAGAGCGCAGAACTCGACGATCCCCCGCGGTGCTCCTGCCTGCTGCAAACCGAGCGTGTACTCCGCGGCAGTCCCCAGATCGCGCCGCGCCAGGGCGAAGACTTTCGAACGCGGCACGCGGCTCGGCAGGAAGCGGCGACCCTCAGAAACGTCGACCGAAGCGTCCTTCAGAATGTTGACGAGCTGGAGCGCTTCGCCGAAGGCGGCGGCTCGTTTGCGCAAGTCGCGCGCGATCGCCCCTAACTGCTCGCGTCTGAGCAGAAAGAGATCGGTCAGCATCTCTCCGACGATTCCGGCGACCACGTAGCAATAGCGCTGAAGGTCGTCGAGGTCGTCCAGCCGCAGGACGCTGCCGCGCGAGCGCGCGACGAACCGGGCCATTCCGTCCGCGGAGCGGGTGACGTGTCCGCGGACCGAGGAGACCGCCTGAGGATCCAGAGCGAAGAAGCACTCGAGGACGAACGGAACCTCGCGGATCAGCTCGCGGTAGCCCGCGTGCTGGGAGGGATCGGTCCTCGTCCATTTCTGCGAGAGCCGCTCGGCCCGGTCTCGGGAGTAGTCGATCAGCACGTCCTGGAATTCCTCGAGCGCCTCGATCCGGCGTTCGGGCGGCCAGTGCGCCGCGTCCTCGAAGGTGTCGGCGATCCGGAAGAGCAGGTAGGCGATCATGACCTCGCCTCGCGTCGGTTCGGGAAGCACGGGAATCGACAGCGCGAACGTGCGGCTCGTTTTCTCCAGCAGATCTTCGAGATTGGCCATCGTTAGATGTCCGTGTTCATTGAGCGTTTGAATCCAACGAGACGGACGGGTCCTGCCGCCGTCCACCTCGCGTGCGCCGCTGCGGCTCGAAGGCACTTGCCGGCAAAGGGAGAGTCCCTCCGCGCGCACGCGAGGCCTCCGTCCGGCGTCACCCGTCCTCGCAGTCCGCCAGTATTCAGAATCACAACTACGCCGTTGCCGTGAAGAACCGCTCGAGAAAGGTCGCGAGCTTCTCGGCGCAGTCGTGCGTGCGCCGGCGCATCCGCAAAAGCGCGGGAAGGGTTCCGGGTCGGCGCAGGCTATGGGCGAGGACGGCCGCGCGTTTGATTCGGCCGTCGGCGCCGATGCATTCGGCGAGATAGCGGGGAAGCTCCTCGTCCGCGCGGTCGCTGATCGAGCGCACGACGAGAAACGGAACGCGCCGCTGCGCCGCCGCTCGCGCCCAGCCCGCCGATTCCATGTCGACCGCGCCCGCACGGGCCCCTTCGATCGAGCTCGCGAGATGCTTCTTTTGGCTGCGGCTCACGGCGGGCCGTTCGGTGGTGACGAGAGTCCCTTCGACCGCCCCGGCCCGCACGGCGCGATCCACGAATCCGGAGTTGGGCGCGGGCGCTTCTCCTTGCGCGTCGACGATCCGGCGCCCGACGACCAGGTCGCCAACGGAAAGCGATGGCGTCAGCGCTCCCGCCACTCCCGCGCCGACGAGCGCGACGGGCTGCAGCGCGTCGCAGAGCTCTCCCGCGCCCCGCTCGGCCGCGCCCGCGCCCTCGCCCGTCGTCGCGACGACGACGAGAGCGTCTCCGATGCAGGTATCTGCATAGCACATTGGATCGACGTCCGCTTCCCGGCCGCGCGCGAGGATTCCTCTGCGCTCTTCGGGGAGCGCAGTGACGATCAGAACGAGGCTATCCGCGGACATATCCGTGATCTCGAAACCAGACGACCGCCCGACCGAGCGCCTCCTCGACCGGGCTCTGGGGAAGCGCGAGCTCGCGGACCGCTTTCGTTGAATCGAAGAACATCCGGTAGCGCGACATGCGAACACCGTCCAAAGGAATTCTCGGGACGCGGCCGGTCAGCCGCGCGGCCGCCGTGTCGAGCGAGGCCGCCACCATGGGAATCCAATGCGGGACGCGAACGCGCGGCGAAGGCAGGCCGGTCTGCCGCGAGAGGACGTCCAGAATCTCTTTGAGCGTCATGTTGCGATGGCCGAGAATGTACTTCTCCCCGACGCGGCCTCGTTCGGCGGCGAGGATATGTCCTTCCGCCACGTCGCGGACGTCGATGAGATTCAACCCGGTATCGACGTAGGCGGGCATCCGCCGACTCAGAAAGTCGACGATCATCTGGCCGGTCGGCGTGGGCTTGATGTCGAGCTCGCCGACTGGAGTGGACGGATTGACGATCACGACGGGAAGGCCGCGTTTCGCCCACGACTCCGCGACCCGCTCCGCGTCGAACTTGCTCTTCTTGTAATGGCCGGTCATCTGCCCGCGCGAGACCGGAGTCGCTTCGTTCGCGGGGGAGCCGTCCGCGGTCCGGCCGAGCGCGCCAACCGAGCTGGTGTAGACGATCCGTGCGACTTTCGCGTCGAAGGCGGCTTGCAGGATGTTCTGGGTCCCGCCGACATTGGCGGCGTAGATCTCGGGCGGATCCTTGGCGAAGAGCCGGTAGTCGGCGGCGCAGTGAAAGAGCGTGTCGACGCCCCGGAGGGCGGCGCGCAGAGAGGACAGATCGGCCAGATCCCCCGCCGCGATCTCGACGCGAAGCCCTTCGAGGTTGTCGCGTCGGCTGCCGGAGCGGACCAGGCAGCGGACCGCGCGATCGCGGGCAAGGAGCGCGCGAACGACATGCGCGCCGACGAAACCCGTGCCGCCGGTGACGAGATCCATGAAACTTTCAGCTGTCAGCTTTCAGCTATCAGCCGAGCACCGATTCCTGTACTTCGTCTGGCCATAACTCGTTACTTATGGCACAGACAACCGGAAAAAAGGAACGGCCTGTGGCTCGCCTGTCTGGCTGAGAGCGGAAAGCTGAGAGCTGATAGCTGACAGCTGGCGGCTACGCCGCCAAATTCCAGGCGATCATGCGCACGATGTCGCCGGGATGCTTGGGCAGCTCTCGGACGACCGAGGCTTCGAAACCGGAGTGCATCGCGCAGTTCTGGCAGAGCGGATCCTGCCGCGACTCCCAGTATTCCCAGTCGGTTCCGTTCCAGAACTCCTCGAACGTCGGCGACCAGGTCTTCCCGATGAGGTAGCAGGGACCCTTCCAGCCGTTGGGCGTGTAGGTGACGGTCGACCAGGGCGAGCACTTGTAATCGCGCAGCCCCGCGGCGAACTCCAGGAACATCGGCGTCGAGGTGAGCTTGTGCTTCTTGGAGATCTCGAGCACCTTGCGGAACTTCTGGTGAATGTCGGAGCGCGTGAGGAAGATGTCCCGGTCGACCGATTCGTAGTGATAGCCCGGCGACACGAGCATCCCCTCGACGCCGATTCCCGTGAGCAGATCGCAGAGCTCCTCGACCTCGGCGACGTCGGTTTCTTTGAAAATCGTCGTGTTCGCCATGACGTGGTGCCCGAGCCGGATGCCTTCCCGGATCATCGCGAGCGCCTTGTCGAAGACTCCGTCGCGCGCGCAGACCTTGTCGTGCGTTTCCCGCATTCCGTCCAGGTGCACGTTGATCATGAGACGCTTGTGCGGCGGGATGACGCCGTAGACCGTCTCGTCCAGGAGGAGGCCGTTCGTGCAGAGGTAGATGTGACGCTTGCGCGCGATGATCTTCTCGACGAGCTCGGGCAGCTCGGGATAGATCGTCGGCTCGCCGCCGCAGATCGAGACGACCGGCGCCTGCGAGATCTCGACCGCTTCGAGGCACTGTGCGACGGACACCCTGTCTTTCAACTTCCCGGTGTGGCGCTCGATCGCACATCCGATGCAAGCGAGGTTACAGGTGTAGAGCGGCTCGAGCATCAGGACGAAGGGGTAGCGCTTGCGGCCCTGGATCGCATTGCGAACCTGGTGCTGGATCGTGTCGGTCATGATGTGGACCGGAAACCGCATCGTCACTCCTTGCCTGCCCAGGCGGTGGCCGCCGCCCGTGCTTTCCCGTGAACCGCCTCGGACCGATCCTGCCGGTGCGTCTTTCGCCAGATCGACAACGCCCAGAGCGGGAAATAGGTCGCATAGAGATGATAGCGGAGATAGAAAACCTTCGGGAACCCGGTGCCTGTCCAGAACGCGTCCTGCCACGAGCCGTCGGGCCCCTGCATCCGAAGGAGATAGCCGATCCCCCCGCGCACTTTGTCGGACGAGTGATCTCCCGCGGCGAAGAGCGCCATCAGCGCCCAAGCGGTCTGCGAGGGAGTGCTCGGGCCCAATCCCTTCATCTCCGGCACGTCGTAGGAGTAGGGCAGCTCGCCCCAGCCCCCGTCCGGGTTCTGCCGCGCGCGGATCCAGTCGGCCGCTCTCTGATACCGAGGCTGCGAAAGATCCTCGCCGGCATGCCACAGGCCACGCAGTCCGAGCCACGTGCCGTAGATGTAGTTGCAGCCCCAGCGGCCGTACCACGCGCCGTCGGATTCCTGCCGTTTCTCCATGTATCGGACGGCCTTTCGAATGCTCGGATGATTCGGCTCGAACCCGAGATTCTCGAGCGCCTCGAGCGTGCGTCCGGTGATGTCCTCGCAGCTGGGGTCGATCATCGCGTTGTGGTCCGCGAAGGGGATGAAGGTCCATACCTCGTTGTCGCAGTTTTTATCGACCGCGGGCCAGCCGCCGTCCGCGTTCTGCATCGAGAGAAGCCAGCGCGTTCCGCGCTCGACCGCGTCGAGGCGCCGCTCCTCATCTTCGTGCGCCGCGAAGCGCACTTTCGCGAGCGCCGCCAGAACTTCGCTCGTGTCGTCGCAGTCCGGATAGGGCTCGTTCGCGTACTCGAAGAACCATCCGCCGGGCTCTCCCTGAGGATTCCGGCGTTTCCAGTCGCCGACCGAGCGGACCTCTTTTTCGAGAAGCCACCGCGCGGCGCGGGCAAGCGCGGGATCCTGCGGATCGAGCCCCGATTCGGCGAGGCACACGGTCGTCAGAGCGGTGTCCCACACCGGCGAAAAACAGGGCTGGACCCGCAGCGTCTTTTCGTCCTCGATCTCGAGCTTCTCGAGTTCGCGCACCTGCGCGGCGAGCCGAGGATCGTCGAGCGCGTAGCCCAGGCAGCGGAAGGCGATGATCGTGTTGATGATCGGGGGGAAGATCGCGCCGAGGCCGTCGCTCCGGACGAGCCGTTCGTGAATCCATCGCTCCGAAGCGCGCAGCGCTTTCTGGCGCAGCGGCTTCCAGCTCATCCGCTCGACCATCTTCAACAGGCGGTCGGCCGCGGTGAAGAAGACTCCCCAGAGACGCTGCTTCACGCTGAGCCCGGCCGGCCCCGAAGGCCCATGGCCGACGCGCAGCTCGGAGATTCCGGCCGACTCGGGAACCGGGCATGAGGGCTTGCTCGCCCAGATGATCGCGAGGGGAACCACGATCGTGCGCGACCAGGCGGAAATCTTGTAGAGGTTGAAGGGGAACCAACCCGGCAACAGGACGAGCTCCGGCGGCACCGCGGGGCAGTCGTTCCAGCTCCACTGCCCGAAGATCGACAGGTAGATCCTCGTGAAGGAGTTGCAGGCCTCCACGCCGCCCAGACGGCGGATGACTTCGCGGGCTCGCTTCATGTGCGGCGTGTCCGGATCGTCGCCGACGAGTTTGAGCGCGAAGTAGGCCTTGACGGAAGCGGAAACGTCGGCCGGGCCGCCTTCGTAGATCGCCCAGCCGCCGGTCGGCAACTGGCGCCTCCGGAGGTACTCGGCCGCCTTGCGCGCCCGCTCCTCCCCGAGCCGGCCGAGCAGGTGAAGCGTGAGCATGTACTCGGATTCGAGGATCGTGTCGCCCTCGAGCTCGCCGCACCAGTGGCCGTCGGGGTGTTGAATGGAGAGGAGATACCGCTGGGCGGCCTCGACGGCGCTCTCGACTCCCCCTGGGGCGGTCGAGGTCCGGGCGCCGGACGCGTCCTGTTGCTTGGTAGACATCAACTTAGGTATGTCGGCTCAAATGCATCCGATTCCGGCCAAAAGGTTTTGCGGATATGCTTGTCGACGGGCAGAATGCCGGCTCGCGCCTTTCGGCACCGAACTGGCTTCCCCGGAACGCTTGTCTCCCTTCGCCCAACCGCGAATCAGACGGGCAAAGTATATGAATTTGTCCAAAAACTCAAAACGTCGCTTCGGCCGGAGACCCGCGCCGAGAAACAAGCCGCAATGAGCGACGGTCCGAAGATCGACGAAGCCCGCCAGCGCGAGCGCGCCGAAGCGCTGCGAGAGATTCTCGCCGAGCGAGTTCTGGTTCTCGACGGCGCCACGGGAACGTGGATCCAGGGACAGAACCTGACCGCCTCCGACTTCGGCGGGGACGAGCTCGAGGGATGCAACGAGAACCTGGTGCGGACGCGTCCCGACGTCATCGAGCGGATGCACGGAGACTACTTCACGGCGGGCGCCGACATGGTCGAGACGGACACCTTTGGAGGAACGCCGCTCGTCCTGGCGGAGTACGGTCTGGCCGATCGCGCCGTCGAAATCAACCGGCGTGCGGCCGAAATCGCGCGGGTCGCGGCGGCCAAGCACTCGACGGCGAGCCGGCTGCGATTCGTCGCGGGGTCGA
>DATDNV010000612.1:0-5809 GCA_036518075.1 Thermoanaerobaculia bacterium | reverse complement strand
TCTCTCTTACGTTGCGGCCGGAGCGTGGATGGCGGCGCATCACCTCGTGGTCGCCGCCTACGTCGCGTGGCAGCAGGGAAGACCGGAGCTCGCCACACGCGGGTTTCCAGACTTCGTGAATACGATCTACTACTTCTTCGTCCTGGTGGCCTGGTCCGTTCTGTACTTCGGTGTCCAGGCCTACCTCGACCTGATGGAAGAGCGCGAGAACCTGCAGCGGGCAGAAGCTCTGGCGCACGAGGCGCGCCTGCGGGCGCTGCGACTCCAGCTCAACCCGCACTTTCTCTTCAACACGCTCAACGCCATCTCGACGCTGGTATCCGAGTCGAGGACTGCGGAAGCCAATCGGATGTTGTCGCGACTGGCCGACTTTCTTCGGACGACGCTCGATCGGCCAGAGGCGAACGAGATCCCACTGGCAGACGAGGTGGTCTTTGCGCGCCGGTATCTCGAGATCGAAGAGGTGCGGTTCGGCGAACGGCTCCATGTGGACATCGCCGTGACACCGGAGGCCTCTTCCGCGCTGGTGCCGACGATGATCCTTCAGCCGCTCCTCGAGAACGCCGTGCGGCATGCGATCCTCCCGCGCGAGGGCGGAGGGACCGTTGCGATCGTCGCCGAGAGACAGGATGGATGGCTCACGCTCGGCGTCCACGACGACGGACCCGGGCTCGGCGACGTGACCGCCTTGAGCCATGGCGTCGGTCTGTCGAATACGTCGACCCGGTTGACCGAGCTCTATGGCGACGATGCCGAGATGTGCTTCGCGCGAAGCGACCGAGGAGGTCTCGCCGTGCTGATCCGGTTACCGTTCCGCGCCCCCGCCGCGGAGCCGGCCTGACATGAGTCTTCGAACGGTGGTCGTGGATGACGAGCCGCTCGGGCGGCGAGGCATCGTGTCGCGCCTGGAGAGGTCCGGCGAAGTCGAGGTGGTGGCGGAGTGCCGCAACGGACGAGAGGCGATCGATGCGGTCCGGCGGCTGAAGCCCGAGCTTCTCTTCCTGGATGTCCAGATGCCGGGGACCGACGGGTTCGGCGTGCTGCGCGCGCTCACGCCGGAAGAGTGTCCGTACGTCATCTTCGTGACGGCGCACGACCGTCATGCCCTTCGAGCCTTCGAAGTGCACGCGCTCGATTACCTCGTCAAGCCGATCGATGACGAGCGTTTTGCGGAAGCGCTGCGCCGCGCGGCCAATTCGATCCGGCGAGATCGAGACGGCGATCTCGGCCGAAAGGTGCGCGCCGCCGTGGGCGAGATGGGAGTTTCGTTCTCGGCGCCGGCGCCGCGGGCGCTCGCGGATCGATACGCCGTCCGGGATCGGGGCAAGATCCAGTTCGTTCGCCACACCGACATCGATTGGATCGGCGCCGAAGGCGACTACATCCGGCTGCACGTGGGATCGAAGAGCTGGCTCTCGAGGGACACGCTCTCGTCAGTAGAGAAGACTCTGGGCCGGCGGCGATTCCTTCGGATCCATCGATCGACTCTCGTCAACGCCGATCGCGTCGTCGAGATCCGGACCCTGGAGAGCGGCGACGCGGTGGTGATCCTGAAGGACGGGACTGAGCTTCGAATGAGCCGGTCTCATCGGGAAGCGGTGGAGCGACTGACGGGGAGGAACTAGAAACCCGATGCCCGAAGTCCGCCAGCATGTTATATCAGATCTGACATAGAGAAGCCTTAGGCCGCACTGCGAGCCGCGTTATGCCGGCTCTTCTGGCGACGTGCGGACAAAACGGCGGTTGCGGCGACGATGCCGACGGCGGCCATCATCCACGCCTCGGGAGCCATTATGGCGAGGAGCGTCGCGAACGAGACCGCGCACCAGAGCGCCGGGATGACCGCGAGCACGCCTCGCCCCCGACCGCTCGCCGCGAGCAGGACACCGAGGGTTGCCACTGCGGTCGGATCGGGCGCCACGCCGAGGATCTGGCCCTGGCGCCATTCCCGCCCGAAGAGCAGACCGACGCAGGGCTCGAGCGCCAGAGCGAAGACGAACAGGCCCAGGCCAACCCGCCTCGCGAGATCCGGAGGCCGCGTCCAGGTGAGTCGGCCAAAAACTCCGAGTCCGGTCCAGAGAGCCGCCTCGAGAGCGAACCCCCAGCCGAAGTAGACCGCCGTCCAGTTGATCGTTGTGTAGCGCTTCATGTGAAACGCGACCGCGACCCAGAGCCAGCTGGCCGCGAGGATGGCCGACAGCCAGCGCCCGCGAGAGACGGACGGGCGGCGCAAGAGCAGAAGGATCCAGACTCCCAACCCGAGCGCCACGAGCTGCGCGGGCCAGATCGCGGCGTTGTAGAGCTCGAACAACCGGAAGTAGGTGCGTGGCGAGAAGAGCAGAAAGTCCCTGAGCCGGTAGGTCCACCACTCGGACATCGGCGAACCTCAGAGCTTTTCGACGGAGGAGGCGATGCGGCGGCGCAGGGCCGCGTCCGGCAGGCGGCCGTAGGAAGCGGTCATGTTCTCGCGGACGTGATCGACCCGCGTCGTCGCCGGGATCGCGCAGGTCACCGCCGGGTGGGAGACGATGAACTTCAGGAGCACCGCCGCCCAACCGCCGCAGTCGATCTCGGCCGCCCATGCAGGGAGGGGAGTACGCTCGACCATCCGGATCAAGTCTCCTCTGCGAAGCGGCCGATTGATGATGACGCCGATCCCGCGCTCCTGCGCGAGAGGCAGGATCCGCTTTTCGACCTCACGATCGAGCACGTTGTAGCTGACCTGCACGAAGTCGACCGGCTGGCTCCGCATGATCTTTTCGATCTCGTCATGCCGCCGGCCATCCGAGGTCGTGATTCCCACGTATCGAAGGCGGCCGGCCGCCTTCATGGCAAGCAGCATCGGAAGATGCTCTTCCCAGGACATCAGATTGTGAACCTGGAGCAAATCGAACCGGGGGACTCCCCACTTGCGGCGGGACTCTTCGACCTGCGAAGGCCCAATCGCGCCGCGGGACTCCCAGACCTTGTCGGCGGCGAAGACGCGGGCCGAGCTTCCCAGCTTTCGCAGGCCGTAGCCGATCACGTCCTGCGACGAGCCGTACATCGGCGAGGAGTCGATCAGTCTTCCGCCGTTCTGGAAGAACGCGGCCATGACATCGGCGCAGGAGTCGCGAGCGCTTCGGTCTTCGCCCACGTTGAACGTGATCCAGCTGCCGAGACCCACGAGAGGAAGCTCCTCGCCGCTCGATGGAATCCGGCGTGTGAGCAGAGGGCCGGAGTGCGCGGCTGCCTGCCCGGGAGACGCCCAGGCGATCCACGGGCGAAGAAACGAGGCCGCTCCCGCCGCCGCTCCCAGAATGCCAATCAGGTCGCGGCGCGAGAGCCGATCGATCGCCATCAGCCAAGGCTAACCGCGGGAAGACGCAATGGCCAGGGTCTTGCGATCAGCCGCTTCGAAGCCCGGGTGAGCCGAGCCGATGGGGCGCCGAACCGCGGTTCAACCGGCCGGAACGGAGGGGCGGTTGGCGGCGCCCCGGCCCGGCGCGGCCTTCCGGCCGCTCGCCGCAGCCCGGAAGCGGTTGGCCGCTTTCACGCAGCGATTCAGAGAGCGCTTCTCTATCGTGCCCTCCATGCGAACGGCACCGACTCCCGTCGCCGTCCTGGTTTGCATGGTCCTGGCCGCTCCGGTATTCGCGGACGACGCTGAGTACGCCCGGATCCGCGAGGGAATGAAGAAGCTCGCGCCCCTGATGGGCCAGTGGCGCGCGGCCGTGACCTTTCACGACGAGGACGGCATCACGCGCGAAGAAGGCACCTACGAGGTTTCGTCCGTTCTCGACGACACCTATCTCGAGATTGAAGTCGAGCGGCATCGTCCCGAACATCCCTCGCGCCGGCAGCGGATGTTGACCTTCATCACCTTCAACCCGAAGTCCAACGAGTACGAGACGACTGACTTCTACAGCCGTTGGGCGACCCGCGTGACCGAAACCGGACTGTTCGACGACGCCGCGCGCGAATTTCGAACGAAGGCGTTCATTCCGCTCGAGGACGGGGTCAACGACGAGGCCGTTCGGGCGATTACGACTTTCAAGGACCCGAACCGCATCGTTCACAGGCACTACAGCCGGAGAAGCCCCAAGGAGACCTGCGAGCACATGGACCTCGAGATCGTCCTGACGCGCGCGAAATGAGGGTCGGACGGGAGCGCGCACGGCTCCCGCCCGACCGAAAGGCTCTTCCTACAGACTCAATGTTCCCGTTCGGATCAGATAGGCAAAGCGCGCGCGCTGCTCCGGCTGAAGAATCTTGTGGATCCGGCGAAGCGCCGTCAGAACGGCGTCCCGGAGACGCTCCGCGCTCTGGAGCCGGAGCTTCGCGCCCTCGCTCGCCTTCGAATCGTCGAACGGGTCACCCGAGAACGCCTCGGCGAAGGCAGCGACCGTGCGCCGGTGATCCACCGCGGCCTGCGCGCGCTCGGTCTTGAGCTCGTCGAGGATGCGCGCGAGCTCGGCGACCTGGTTCTCGTCGAGCTCGAGCTTGTGCGCGAGGAATCGCAGCGGACGCCGAACTCCGAAGCTGCCGCCGCCGAACGCAGAGGCGCCGCTCTCTTCTTCGGACGCTTCGTAGCCCCAGCGCGACTCTCTTTGCCAGGAGCCCCGCGGCGAACCCCAGGCGCCGACGTATGCCGTGTACCGCTCGCCGCAATGGCGTGCTTTCCAAAAGGGAATGAATCCGGGATGCATGTGGCCTCCTTTCGCCGGGGCGATCCGCTCCCGGCGGGTCCGAGCGACGTGGGCGAGATGCCTCACGTCGAAAGGAGACTAGGCCTCGCGCGAGACAAGGTCAAGAGGATGACGGATCGCGACTCGCAGCCGAGAATCTTGTCAGCGAATCTGCAGCCCCCGTGCTCGGGGCCCTCGGTTAGAAAAGTGAATTGGCCTGCGAAGCAGGCCGGTTAAGACGCCCGCAGGGCAACCCAGTTGACGAAGCGCGCGTAGCTCTCGTTGGTCGCGACCGCGAGTCCGAAGCCCGTGGGCAATTGATCGCGCAAGAGCGCCGGAGCTCGGAACGTGCGAACGACGCGTCCCTGAATCAGGAGTTGACGGCCATCCGCGAACCGCATCGTGGCCAGAAGACTCTTTCCTTCTTCGGGCATCCGGCTGGTGCGCACGAACATGCCTCCGAGGGAGACGTCGTGCGTGATGCCGGTCGTGCGGGAGTCTTCCGTCGTGAAGTCGACCATGACCTCCGCGCGATAGCGGGGAAACGCTCTCTGCTCGGTCATTCTCTGTTCCGACAAAGTCGAGCCCACCTCCTCTCGACTCCGACGACGGATTTTCGCCTTTTGGCGCTAGTTAAACTGAAAAGCAAATCTCTTACCGGGCGCCCAACCAATTGATTCGATGGCGGGTTAGCTCGACCAGGACCTCGGGAGGCTTACCGAAACGTTACTTCTCGTAACGACAGGCAAGGGAGAATTCATCCGGAGTCCTGGAGCCTATTCGAGCTTGTCCGCCGATTTGCGCCAGTCGTACCCGCGCGACCGATGAGCGGTGATGCGGGTGGCAAGATTCCGTAGTGGAAACGGGCGATGACGAACGGCCTCGCGATGAAAGCGGAGTGCGAGAAGTGCGCGGTTTCCCTCGGTCTATCGTCCGAGGCGTATATCTGCAGCTATGAGTGCACCTTCTGCCGCTCGTGCGCCGATGCGCTCCTCTTCGTCTGTCAAAATTGCGGAGGAGAGCTCGCGCGTCGTCCGTCCCGGGGGGCGGCCGCGACCTGTCCGACGGAGGGCGGCAAGAGCCCCTGACCCGAAACCAATTTCCGCGCGCGCCGTTCTTATGTCAGATCTGACATATTCCGG
>DATDNV010000611.1:0-2500 GCA_036518075.1 Thermoanaerobaculia bacterium | reverse complement strand
CTACGAGACGATCACGGGGATCCGCCGCGTTCCTTTCCTCGGCGAGACGGTGTCGGTCGCGGAGGGAACGGTCAGCGACTGGACACGATTGGCGGAGGTGAGCTCGCTGCTGCTCCTGGCGTTCCTGCTGGATGCGAGCGTTACGGTCTGGCGCCGCGGTCTGCGCGAGCGCGCCCTCGTCGTCGGAGGGAGCGCCTTCCTCTTCGTTCTGGTGTCGGCGGGCAACAGCGCGTTGATCCATTCCGGCGTCCTGCAGGCGCCTTATCTGATCAGCTTGCCCTATTTCGTGATCGTCGCCGCGATGTCCTACGAGCTGACGTCCGACGTCCTTCAGGCCTCCGAGCTGTCGCGCAAGCTCGGCGTCAGCGAGGATGCGCTGCGCGACAGCAACAAGCGGCTCGCTCTGGCTGCAACCGCCGCGGATCTGGGCTTCTGGGATTGGAGCTCCGAAACCGACGAGATGTGGATGACTCCCGAGGGTCGCGCGCTGCGCGGTTACCCTCTGGAGGAGCGGCTCGACCTGAAACGATTTCTCTCGGTTGCTCATCCGGAGGATCGTGAAAAAGTGCTGCGCGTCTTCGGAAGAGCCCTGAAGGGCGGCGAGTCGGACCTGGAATACCGGATCGTGCAGCCAGACGGAGCGATTCGCTGGCTCTATGTTCGGTGTGTCGGCGACGGTGTCGCTTCGGGCAAGACTCCCCAGGTGCGGGGCATGTCGATCGACATCACCAGCCGAAAGCTCGCCGAGGCGGAGGCGCAGAGGCGCCAGAGCGAAATCGCCCATCTCTCTCGAGTGACGATGCTGGGCGAGCTGTCCGGCTCGCTCGCGCACGAGCTCAACCAGCCGCTGACCGCGATTCTGAGCAACGCGCAGGCGGGAAGCCGGTTTCTCGCGCGAGCGGACGGCGACCCGATGGAGATAGGCGAGATCCTCGGCGACATCGCCAGGGAGAGCAAACGCGCCGGCGAGGTGATCCGGCGTCTGCGCCTTCTTCTGAAGAAAGGGGAAGTCAAGCCCGAGCCGGTCGATCTCGCCGAGATCGCCGACGGCGTCCTGAACCTCATGCACAGCGAACTCATCAACCGCGGCGTGTCTGCGTCTTCCGAGATCGACGTCGGCCTTCCACCCGTGATCGCGGATCGTGTTCAGATCGAGCAGGTCCTCTTCAATCTCGTCACGAACGCATGCGATGCCATGTCGGAAGCGCCGCGAGACGAGCGGCGGTTCCTCTTGCGCGCGCTGCCTCGCAACGGGAGTATCGAGGTGTCGCTGAGCGATCGCGGATGCGGGATCGGCGCCGCCGATCTGGAGCGCGTCTTCGAGCCTTTCGTCACCACTAAAGCGCAGGGGATGGGCCTCGGACTGGCCGTCTGCCGCTCGATCATCGCCGCTCACGGCGGCCGTCTGTGGGCTACCAACAACGCGGGCGGAGGAGCCACCTTCCATTTCACGCTGCCCGCGACCCTACGAGAAAGCTCGTGAGCGGGTCCCGGGAGCGTGTTTTCGTCGTCGACGACGATCCGGGCGTTCGAAAAAGTTTGTCGCGTTTGCTCAGGTCGGCCGGCTTCGAGCCGCTCGCGTTCGGATCGGCCGAGGAATTCCTGCGCCAGCTGTCCGCGGATGCCTCCGGCTGTCTGATCCTCGATATCTCGATGCCGGGTCTGGACGGGCTGGCTCTGCAGAACGAGCTCTCCTCTCGAGGCGGCGAGCTCTCGGTCGTATTCTTGACCGGACACGGAGACATACCCAGAAGCGTTCGGGCGATGAAGAGCGGCGCCATCGACTTTCTCACCAAGCCGGTGGACGACGATGTTCTCCTCGCCTCGGTGCGTCAGGCGCTCGACGCGGAACGATCCGGGCGGCACGTGCGCCACGAAATCGCCGGGATCGAGCGGCGGCTGGCGACCCTGACCGATCGGGAGCATCAGGTCCTGGATGGCGTGGTCGCGGGCAGGCTCAACAAACAGATCGCCGGAGATCTCCGAATCACCGAGAAGACGGTCAAAGTTCACCGCGCCCGCGTCATGGTGAAGATGGAAGCCTCTTCGCTCGCCGAGCTGGTTCGCTTCGTCAGCCTCATCCGGACCGTGCGCCAGTAGGCCCGCGCGGCAGGGAGTTCGCCGCTGCAATCCGACGGTCGCCTCGATCTGATTCGATCATCGCCGGTCTCGCAGTTAGACCAAGGTCCAATCTCATCCCCGTCCGGACGCTGGTAGCGTCGCTCCAGTGCCCCACGACCCCCCCCGGATCGCCGTCGTCGACGACGAGGAGTCGGTCCGCCGCGCCCTCTCGCGGCTGCTCCGTTCCGCAGGGTTTGACTCGGAAACGTTCCCGAGCGGGGACGAGTTCATCGAGACGTTTTCGGAATCGCCGCCCGACTGCATCGTGCTGGATCTCCACATGCCCAAAGTCGACGGCTTCCGCGTCCAATCGTGGATGGCGAAAGCCGGAATCCGCATTCCGGTCATCGTCATCACGGGACACAACACGACTGAGGCA
>DATDNV010000610.1:0-3827 GCA_036518075.1 Thermoanaerobaculia bacterium | reverse complement strand
GAAGGTCCCTCGACCTGGACGGGAAAACCTTCCGACTCGAGCAATCCCGCGATCAGCGAGGCTTCTTCGTCCTGCCCGGTCGAGGCGACTTCGACCCAGTCATCATCTTGTTGGGACATCGAGACTCCTGTTTCAAGTGACGAGTGTTGAGTGACGAGTGACAAGGGAATGCGGAGACCAGCTCGTCACTTGTCACTTGTCACTCATTACTTCACAACCCTCAACCTCTTCTCGCCCTTCGGAAGCACTCGACCCACGACGGTCGCGGATGTGGCTCCCCGCTTCCGGCACTCCGTGACATAGCGTTCCGCCTCCGACTCCGGCAACGCCACGAGCAGGCCCCCGGACGTCTGAGCGTCGCAGAGCAGGAGAAAGTCGTCGTCGGTGACTCCCGCATCCCTCTCCGCCCTCGGAGCAAGGTTTCGGACGTTGACCCGCGAGCCGTCCGGCGCGACGCCGCGACTGGCCAGCCGCCGCGCCTGCGAGAGCAAAGGAACCCGCGAAACCGAAAACTCGGCGGTCGTTCCCGACGCGTCCATCATCTCGTATGCGTGGCCGAGGAGACCATAGCCGGTGATGTCGGTTGCGGCGTGGATCGGGAACCCCTGCATCGCCTCGGCCGCGGGACGGTTGAGCGCCGCCATGACGGCGAGCGCCTCCTCCATCGCCGAGTCCGGCAGGAGCTGTCGATGAAAAATCGACGCGACGCCTTCCCTCGCGGCCGCGTCGGCTCTCCCCGCGCAAACCGTCACTCCGACACCGAGGGGCTTCGTCAGCACGAGGGCGTCACCCGGGAGGGCTCCCGCGTTGCGAGTGATCTTCGACTCGGAGGCGAGGCCCGTCACCGAAAGGCCGTACAACGGGATGTCGTGGTCGATCGAGTGTCCTCCTCCGATGACCGCCCCGGCCTCCGCGACCTTGTCCGCCCCACCGCGAAGAATCTGCTCGAGCACTTCCGGCGGGAGCGCCGCGGTCGGAAACGCCGCGAGGGCGAGGGCGAGGACCGGCCGGGCGCCCATCGCATAGACGTCCGAAAGCGCGTTCGCGGCGGCGATCTGGCCGAAGAGATAGGGGTCATCCACGACCGGAGTGAAGAAGTCGACGGTCTGGACGAGTACCTGGCCGTCGCTAATCCGATAGACGGCCGCATCATCCGCCTGGCTGTTCCCAACGATCAAATTCGGGTCGGCCGCCGCCGGCAGTTTGGCGAGAAGCGCGGAAAGGTCGAACTGACCTATCTTGCAGGCTCAACCCGCGCTCGAAGCGAAGGTCGAGAGCGCGGGATGACCCGCTTTCTTGAAAGTCACGCAGGGATTATATGGAGGAGAAGCTCTTCGCTGTCAGCTCTCAGCTTTCAGCTAACGCGAGCGCGCGTTTTCACCCTGGGCTGACGGGCGATTGGTCGATCCCTCCCGAATTCACTGTTATGTCAGATCTGGTATAGCCGGCAGCCGGCCCGAACTGCTTTTTGACCGGGTGTTTTTCCGACTCTGGCTAGAAGCTGCTAGCTGAAAGCTGAAAGCTTTTTAGTCGTCCCCGCGCAGCAGGTAGCCCAGGAGAAACCCCGCGCCGAGGGAGATGGCCAGCGCCGTGCCGGGACACTCGCGAACGTAGGCGCGCACGTCGTCCCAGATATAGCCGTAGTCCTTTTCGAGACGCTTGGCCGTCTTCTTCACATTCTTGCGGACGTCTTCGCTGACGTCGTCGAACTCGTCCCGCGCTCGAGAATACGAGTCGCCCAGAACCTCGCGGGTCTTGTCGATCTTCTCCTCGACAAAGTCGCGGGCGCGGTCAAACGGGGTTTCTTTGGCCATAGATCACCTCTGCTCCTTAATCAACGGTCCGTTTGGATCATATACCCTAGACCGGAGAGGGGCTCGAGCAAGATGAGGACCGGAGAATCTCTCTCGGCGGCTCCGTCGCGGACCGCGCGCCGCACCGGCATCTGGGTCGTCCGGCGCACGCGCTCGCTCGCGGAGATCATCCTCAACACGGCCCGCGGGTTTCGGGCGGACCGAGGCTTCGATCTCGCGGCCTCCCTCGCCTACGCGACTCTGGTGGCTGCCGTCCCGCTGCTCGCGACGTTCTCCCTCGTGCTGGCCGCCTTCTTCCAGCAGAACGTCGGCACGATCCTGGATATCGTCAACTCGATCCTTCCTTACCACTCCGCCCACGTCACCGACAGCCTGCGCGACTTCGTCAACCAGTCGACCGCGATCTCGGGGATCGGTCTCGCCGTGCTGTTGGTCGTGTCCCTGCGCCTGATCTTCGTCGTGGAAGGCGTATTCAACGCGGTCTGGGGAGCGCCGAGACGGCGGCGGCTCGCGCAGCGCGTACTCCTGTACACACTCGTGTTGCTGGCGTTCGGTCTCTTTCTGGGCAGCATGGGAGTGGGCGCCACTCTTCTCCGGCGCGCGGGGATGGCGATGGTGCTCGACTCGGACATCGCCGTCCGGTTCCTGCCGTACGCCAGTGAATTCGTCGCCTTGACGCTCGCCTACCGGTTCCTGCCCAACGCGCACGTGCGATGGGGAGCCGCGGCCATCGCCGCGGCGGTCGTCTCTTCCTCGCTCGAGCTCGTGCGGGGATGCCTCGGCCTGTACGTGCGCGCGCTCTCGCAGATGAACCTCATCACCGGATCGATCACGTTCATTCTGCTCACTCTGCTCTCGGTCTACCTCGTCTGGGTATTCATCTTGCTCGGGGTCGAGCTGACCCATGTCCTCGTGACGGGGGCGGAGCCGACTCATGTCCGGGACGCGTTGCGGATCGTCCTCGCCCTGTCGCGAATGGAGCGGGCCTCGCTGCCGGAGCTCTCCGACGGCCAGGGCATACCGACGTCGGAGGCGAAGCGCATCCTCGCGCTCCTGCGGGTCGCCAAGCTCGTCGAGGGAGACAAGAGCCGCGGATGGGCTCTGACCCGTCCGCCCGAGGAGGTCACCGTCGCTGCCGTTGCGGACGCAATCGAACGGAGTCGGGGCGAGGTGGACTAGCCGGTTCCGCACGGGTTGTTCTCTATCGAGTCGGGCCTTCGGGCTCCTGCTGCCGTCCACCTCGCGTGCGACGCTACGGGCAAACGGAGGAAACGATCGGAGGGAGATTGCCTCCGCGCGCCCGCGAGGCCTTCGTCCGGCGTCACCCCTTCGGCCCTTCTTCGGCCCTTGCGATACGGCTCATGCTCGTTCGTCGACCCCGGCGACGGGACCGGCGCCTGAGAAATCACACCGAATCCGACTCGCGGATGTCGCTGCGCCACGCCCGCGAGCGCGCCACTTCCATCGCGTAGGCGGCCACCGAGGCGCGAACCTGATCCTTGCTCCAGTCGAGTTCTCTTCCGAGAAGAGCGCCGACTCGTTCGGCGGATGCGAGACCCTGATCGGAGGCCTGCCAGAACAGATGGGTGCGGCGGATGAGGATGTCCGAGACAGAGCGCGCGTCCTCCTCGCGAGCCGCGAAGACGATTTCGGCATCGATATCGGGCAGTCCGTCGACGATGGCTCGCGCGAGCGACCGGTCGGCGGCCACGAGCGCGATGACTCCAACGGCGCGGCCGCCGTAGCGACGGGCGAGATGAGAGATTGTCTTCTCCGACATTTCGGGTGCGCGGCTCTGGCGGTTCTCGAGGAGCTCTCGCTCCCACTCATCGATCGGCCGGGAGGGCCGGCCGGGGAGCGGCCGTTCGCGCGTCGCCGATGCGCCGACCGCCACGCCCCGGCTCGAGAGCAGCGGCTTCGCACGATCGATCGCCTTCTCCCCCATGCGCCGGTGGGTGGTGAGCTTTCCGCCCGTGATCGTCAGGAGACCAGCCTCCGAGACGAGGATGGCTT
>DATDNV010000609.1:0-11607 GCA_036518075.1 Thermoanaerobaculia bacterium | reverse complement strand
TCCGGTTCTGACCGAAATCGCAGAGAAGCCGAAACCCCGACGCCTCGATGACGAGGGCCGAGTGGCCTCGGTGCGCGGCGGATTCCTCCTCGACGTAGCCCTTGGTCCCGTAGAAATGGAGACGCAGGAGTTGCTTCCCTTCAGCGGGGGGCGATCTCAGCCCTCATCTGTTCCCAGGCGTGCCGCGCCTCTTCGACCGAGCCCTCGTCTTCGATGGTCGTGATATCGCCCGGTTCCTTGCCGAGGGTCACGGCCTTCAGAACGCGGCGCATGATTTTCCCGCTTCGGGTCTTGGGGAGCATGTTGACGAAGTTCAAGTCGCCGATGACGGCGACGGGGCCGAGCTCCCGGCGAATCGTGTCGATGACCTCCGCTTTCAGGGCGGCAGACGGATGGTGGCCTTGCTTGAGCACGACGAACGCGGAGATCACTTCGCTTCGGACTTCGTCGGGGCGGCCGGTGACTCCCGCCTCCGCCACCGCGGGATGCTTCAGACACGCGGTCTCGACCTCGATCGTGCCGATGCGATGTCCCGCGATCTTGATGATCTCGTCCGCGCGGCCCGCGAACCAGACGTACCCGTCGTCGTCGATGTGCGCGGAGTCTCCCGTGTAGTAAACGTTCGCGGGGGAGGCCCCCGCGCCCGGAAGTCGCTCCCAATAGTCGCGTGCGTATCGCTCGGGCTCTCCCCACAAAGTCGGCGTCAATCCCGGGAAGGGGCGCTTCAAGACCATGATCCCCTTCTCGCCGGGCCGGCACGGTTCGCCCTCGGCCGTGACGACGGCAGGCGCGACTCCCGGAAGAGGAATTCCGGAGGAGCCCGGCTTGATCGGAAGAAGCGCCAGACCGAACGGATTGCCGAAGATCGGCCCGCCTGTCTCCGTCTGCCACATGTGGTCGATGACCGGGATCCGGTCGGCGAAGACCGTTCGTTGCAGCCATTCCCATGCCGGAGCATTCAGGACCTCGCCCGCCGAGACCACTCGCGTCAGCGTCGAGAGGTCTCGGCCCCGCGCGTGCTCCTCGCCGTAGCGCATCAGCAGGCGCACCGCCGTCGGCGAGGTGAAGATGCCCGTGACTCCGAACTCTTCCACGATTCTCCAGACGGCGTCCGGAGCCGGATGATCGATCGATCCCTCGTAGGCGAGGGTCGTGGCGCCGATGACCAGCGGCGCATAGACGATGTAGCTGTGACCCACGACCCATCCGATGTCGGAGGTCGACCACCAGACGTCCTGAGGCTCGAGGCCGAAGCACCATTTGGCCATGCAGACGATGTGAACCTGGTAGCCGCCGTGCGTGTGAACGGCGAGCTTGGGCCGCGCCGTCGTGCCGGACGTGGCGAGGATGAACGCCGGCTCGTTCGATTCCATTTCGACGTGGGCGCCGCTCTGGCCCGCGCTCTTCGAGAGGAATTCTTCCCAAAGGATGTCGCGGCCCGGCTTCATCGGCACTCCTCCACCGCCGCGTTTCAGCACGACCACCCGCTCGACCCCCTCTCCCGATTTTTCGAGCGCCGCATCGACGATCTCCTTCAGCCGGACCTCTTTCCCCTTGCGGAAGGTGAGGTCGGACGTGAACACGAGACGGGAGCCCGACGCGGCGATCCGGTCCCCCAGGGCGCCCGCGCCGAAGCCCGCGAAGACGGTGACGTGGATCGCGCCGATCCGCACCGCGGCGAGCATGACGAAAATCGCTTCGGGCATCGTCGGCATATAGATCGTGATGCGGTCGCCCTTGCGCACGCCCATGCCGCGCAGTGCCGCCGCCACGCGCGTCACCTCGTATTTCAGCTGGCCGAACGTGAAGACGCGGCGCTCGCCCCGCTCGTTCACGGCGACGAGGGCCGCGTGTCCGCCTCGCCCGTTCGCGACGTGGCGGTCGACCGCGTTCCAGGCGAGATTGGTTTTCCCGCCGGAGAACCAGCGGAAGGTGGGCGGCGTCCAGTCGAACGCCCGATCCCATCTTCGAAACCACGGAACGGCGGTTGCTTCCCGGGACCAGAACGCTTCGGGGTCGCGGTCGGCTTCCTCGCAAAGGCGGCGGACGGCGGGAGGAATCAGGTCCACGGCTTCACCTCCGGATCTGGGACAGGCAGTCACCCTTCTAAACGGGAGCATGACTCGCCGCGTGGTTCGTATACATCAGACGTGCAGGTCTTATCTACCGCCGAACTAGAATTCGCGAGATGCGGCTGGGAGAGTTGGAGCTTCAGATCGTGCCGGACGGGACGTTCCGCCTGGACGGCGGCGCCATGTTCGGCGTCGTCCCCAAGGTTCTCTGGGAGAAGAAACTCCGCCCCGACGAGCGCAACCGAGTCCCGGTCGCCACCAACTGCTTGCTGGTGAAGGGGAAGGACTTCGTCGCCGTGGTGGACGCGGGCCTCGGCGAAAAGTGGAACGAAAAAACCCGGGAGATTTACGGAGTCGAGCACGGCACGACACTCGTCCGATCGCTCGCGCAGCACGGGATCTCACCCGAAGACGTCGACGCGGTAATCCTCTCCCACCTTCACTTCGATCACTCCGGCGCAGCGACCGAGATCCGCGATGGCCGCCTGGCGCCGGCATTTCCGCGCGCCGACGTCTACGTGCAGGCAGTGGAGCTCGAGCACGCCCGCCGGCCAAACGAGCGGGACCGCGCCTCGTACGTCGAGGAGAACTGGGAGCCGCTCGCGGCGGCCGGCCGGCTCGAGACGATCTCCGGGGAGCGGGAAATCCGCCCGGGTGTCACGGTCCTTCCCGTGCGCGGGCACAGCGAGGGAATGCAGGGGGTGCGGATCGAGTCGCGCGGGCAGACCGCGTTTTTTTTCTCCGACTCGCTACCGACCACCGCTCACGTGCCCGTGCCCTGGATCATGAGCTTCGACCTCTACCCCGTCGAGCTCATCCAGACCAAGAAACGCCTGACCGATCAGGCCGCGCGTGAGGGCTGGCTCGCGGTCTTCGTCCACGACGTGAACGTACCGTGGGGAAAGATCGTGGATGGAATGGATGGGAAGAGGCGGGTCCATCCCGTTTCGCTCGACGCTCCGAACTTCCCCAGCTGAGTACCTGGTCGAATTCAAGATTCAGAATTCAAGATTCAAGATTGGCCGAGCAACCGAGATGATCGGCGACGCACGCGTCTCGTCGCCTAATTTTGAATTTTGATTCTTGAATCTTGAATCCTACAGCTCCCTCAGCGCATTGACGATCTTCAGTCTCGCCGCGCGCCACGCCGGAAAGAGACCTCCCACGAGCCCCATCGTGAGCGCGAACACGATTCCGGCCGTAACCAGTTGCGGTGTGATCCGAAAGTTGAAGAGCACTTCGGAGAACGTCCGGAAATTCATCGTGCCCGTCGGCTTGGTCAGGAACAGGTTGAAGACGAGAAACGTGAAGATCACGCCGAGCGCCCCGCCCGCGGCGCAAAGCATGAGCGCCTCGATGACGAACGAGGCCAGAATCGAGCGCCGGGAGAATCCGATCGCGCGCAGCGTCCCGATCTCGCGCGTCCTCGCGGAGACCTGCGCGTACATCGTGTTCATCGCGCCAAACGTGGCCCCGATCGCGGTGAAGAACCCCACGATGAAGGCGAGCGCCTTGATCGGGTCGCCCGTGATCATCTGCTCGTCGTAGTACTTCCGCTCAGTCTTCCCCTCGAGCTTCAACCGCTGATCCCCCTTGATCGCCTCGATGAATCGGGTCGCCGCGTCCGGATCCGGAAGCCGCACGAACACCGAGGAGTAGATGTTCCGCTTGGTCTGCTGCTGGAGATCCGACACGTCGGTCCAAATCTCCGACTCGTAGGCGCTGCCGGAGGCGTCGAACAAGCCCACGATGACCCAGCGGAAGCTGCCGGTCTTCAACGTCTCGCCGACGTTCATGTTCGCGTACCGCTTCGAGAGATTGCGCGAAACGATCGCCTCATTGGTGGCGGCGGTGAAGACGCGGCCATCCACGATCCTGACCTCCGGCCGGCACGCGAAGCCCATGGGCGACATGCCGCGGACCTGCACGTTCGAGAACGTCTTTCCATCGGATCGCGGAACGTTGATGAGACTGATGAGCTCGGCCGACACGTAGGGCTTCCCCGAAGCATCTCGCTCGGGGCCCGGCATCGACTGGATCTGCTCCGCCTGGTCTCTCGTGATGACGCTCTGCATCTCGGCCTGGGACCCCACACGCATCGCGAGGACGTTGCGGGTGGAGGCAGTGACCGAGAGGGTCCGCGTGACGCCCTGAACGAGGGCGAGCACGCAGAGGAACACGGCCACGACGAGTCCGATCACGAACGCGGTCATGCCGGTGGAGGTCTTCCGGGCGACGAGGTTGCGCAGGTTGTACTTGAGAGGAATCGCCATAAATTGAGCTTTCAGCTGGCAGCTTTCAGCCGTCAGCCGATGCCTACCTCCTCTGGCTGAGAGCTGTGAGCTGAGAGCTGCCAGCTCGTCATACGACCTGTCGCAGGCCGTCCACGATCTTCAGGCGCGACGACCGGATCGCCGGCACGAAGCCCGCCAGGATCCCGATGCCCACCGAGATGGTGAAGGCCATGACGAGCGTCGTCGGGGAGACGCGAAAGTTGACGAGCCAGGCCGAGATGGCGGTCTTGTTGCCCGCGGCAACGAGCGCGGGGACGAAGAAGAACTTCGCCAGGAGAACACCGAGAACGCCGCCGAGCAGCGACATGACGACCGCCTCCGAGAGGATGAAGCCCAGGATGTGTCCCTGCCCAAAGCCCAGAGTCCGCATGACCGCCATCTCCGTGACGCGCTCTCGTGCGGACATCGCGATGGTGTTGGCAACGATCAGCGTGACCGCAAAGAGGATGATCAGCGAGATGCCGTTGATCAGCAGCTTGACGTTCCCCATCATCTCCATGAACTGGAGCTGGAACTGCTTCTCGGTGAGCGTCTTGGTCGGGGCATCGCTGTTCTCGAACATCTTGTCGATCGTCGCGGCGACGCGAGGCACGTTCTCTCCGCTGTCAACCTTCAGGTAATAGAGCCCCGTGTACTTGTTCGCGCCGAACCAGCTCGATTGGTTCAGATATTCGTTGTGAAAAAAAATGTTTCCCTCGTCGCCCGCGGAGTAGGGTCCGATGTAGACGAGGTCGGCGTTGATGGGGATGTACGTACCCTTCAGGATGATGTGGTCGCCCTTCTTCCAATGGAACTTGTCGGCAATCTTCTGGCCCGCCACGAACCCGTTCCGAGTGGCTTTCCACTCGGCATTGACTTTCGGGTCGACTGTCGCGTCGTCGAAAATCTTGTCGAAATAGACCTCGGGGTCGGTCGACAACTGCCCGATCCAGTTCTCGGGCCGGTCATCCTTGTACACGCCGCCGAACCACACTTCAGGCGAAACGGCGACGACGCCGGGGATCTGCTCGATGCGCTGGCGCTGGGAGAGCGGCAGGAAATTGCCGAGTCCGGTCGCGTGCTGAACGACGAGGCGATTGGACCCCTTCCCGCCGGAAGGATCGGTCTGCATCGCCTGGAGAAGCGAGGTCAGGATCACGATCAAGGTGAGCACGAGCAGGATGGAGCTCATGGTCAGGCCGGTCCGCAGTTTCTTGCGGAAGACGTTCTTCCAGATGAGAGTGAAGTACTTCATCGGATCCTCATCGTCCCGGTCTCGGTCAGCTCTTCGGAATGGAGAACCCCCTTGTCGAGATGCACCATCCGGTGGGCCCGGCCCGCGGCCTTCGGGTCATGAGTCACCATGACGATCGTCTTCTTGTATTCGCCGTTCAGACGGTTCAAGAGGGTAAGGATCTCCTCGGCGGATTTCGCGTCGAGGTCTCCCGTCGGCTCGTCGGCGACCAGGATCGTCGGATCCGAGACGATCGCCCGCGCGATCGCAACGCGCTGCTCCTGCCCGCCCGACAGCTGCCGGGGGTAGTGATCCATGCGGTCGGACAATCCGACGATCCCGAGAGCGGTCTCCACGTGTTTCCGGCGTTCCGCCTTCTTGAGGTTCGTCAGGAGCAGCGGCAGCTCGACGTTCTCGAACGCAGTCAGCACCGGAAGCAGGTTGTAGAGCTGAAAGATGAAACCGATGCTGTGGGATCGCCAGCGCGCTAGCTCCGTCTGGGAGATCTGCGAGATGTCGCGCCCGCCGATGACGATCCGGCCTCGTGTCGGCTGATCGATCCCGGCGATCAGATTCAGAAGTGTCGTTTTGCCGGATCCGGAGGGGCCCATCAGCGCAACGAACTCGCCCTCGGGAACCTTCAGGTTGATGTCGGTGAGGACGGGGATCTCCAGCGCGTCCCTCCGATACACTTTGCCGACGTGCTCGATTTCGATCAGTGCATCGTTCATGACTTCGGACTCTCTCCTTCCACCCGGACGCGTTCTCCGTTACGAATCACCGTGCCGCCGGACACGACGATGAGCTTCTCCCCTCCCTGCAGGCCCGATGTGATCTCGACCTGTCCCTGGACGTCGCCGCCGGTCTGCACCGACTGGAAGCGCGCCGTGCCGTCGACCACGCGGAATACCCCTGTCTTGCCCTCCATCGTCACGATCGCGTTCTTGGGAACCAGGATCAGGGATCGCGCGGCCTTGCCTTCCGTCGACTCGGACGTGAAGGCCACGCGCGCGGACAGATCGGGAAGAATCCGGTCGTCCGCGTCCTTGAAAGCGACCTTCACCCGCACCGTTCCCTTCTGGCGGTCGGCCGAGGGAACGATCTGCCGCAGGTATCCGTGATACGTCTTGTCCGGCACCGCATCCAGAGTGATCTCCGCCGGCTGTTCTTTGGTGAGGCGAGACAGGTTGGCTTCGTTGACGTCGGCGCCGACGTAGAGCGAAGAGAACTCGACGATCGTCACGATCGCGCCGCCGGAGCCTCCCCCGGAAGGCGAGGAGCCATACGGGGACACTGCTTCTCCCACGAACGCCCGCTTGGCCGTGATCACTCCGGCGAAGGGAGCCCGGATCTCCGTGTAGTCGAGCAGCGCACGGACGTAGTCCACCTTGGCGTGCATCGAGGCCTCGGACGCCACCGCCGCGTCGAGCGTGGACTTCGTCGCCAAGCCGTCGTTCGTGAGCGCCTGTTGTCTCGCGAGCTCCGCTTTCGCGTTGACCCACGAGGCCTGGGCGTCCGCCAGCTGAGCATCCAAATCGGTGTGGTCGAGGCGGGCGATGACGTCTCCCTTCTTGACCTTCGAGCCCTCGGTCACGTTGAGCTCGGTGATCCGCGAAGTGATCTTGGGAGACAGGTCCGCCTTTCGCTCCGCCTCCACGTAACCGGTCGCCGTCAAAAGCGTCGTCGCCTGCCCTTCCGTCACGAGCGCCGCCGTGACCGTCTCGACTTTCGGCGCGCGAAAAGAACGGCCGCTCAGGAAATAGGCCGCAGCACCGACGGCGACGACGAGAACCGCGGCGAGCAGGAGTAAACCCTTCCCACCCCGGTTTTGAGCAGGCTCTCGGTGAATCCGAAGCGCGGACAAGTCGGCGGGCCGTTCCGGCTCTAAACTCATGATTGGACGCGGCTGGCGCGTCGAGTCGGCCATTCTATTCGCCCCTCCCCCCGTTATCTACGCGACCGTAGGGGCTCGGGTTGCGACCGGAGCGGCGACGCGGCGAGGATCTCTTACGGTGTATGATTTTTAGGTGATTCTCGCGGTGGTGCTTCTTTCGAGCGCCTCGACGCTAACGATGCCGGCTGCGGTCGAATCCGCCGCTCCGACCCTCTATCGGATCGAGCTCGCCGGAAATTCCACCATCTGGTCCCAGGATCGCCCGCAACAGAGCGGCGCCCTGATCGTGTTCCACCGGTATCCAGATGGCGTTCTGATGAGTGTGCGATCCGCGGACGTGAAGAAAATGGCCGCCGCCCGACCGCAGCCGACCAACAAGCAGCTCTCGCCCGGGCAACAGATCGACATCGGACCGACCGGCAGCGGATCCGCAGGCACGCGGCCTGCGGCGGCAGGCAGCCGCGGCAATGCGCAGCCGCCGCTCGGACTGGGCGAGCGCAAAGACGGAACCGCTCTGCTCAATCCCGACCGAACGTATCGGCCCGACTGGGATTCCAAGCTCGTGCCCGGTCTCACCATGGGAAACCCGAATTCACCCAACGACTACCGGGAGGGAAGAACGTTCGGTTATCCGTCCGCGCCGAGCTCTCCGATCGCCCCGGGAGATCTCCCCCGAGCGAAGGTGGAGACGGGCGACCCCAAGTCGAACCAGTAAACGGCTCGCTGCGGACAGCTCCCTCGCGGGGACAGGGCGGCTCGACGCTCGAAAGGAATCGCAGGCCCCCCTCCGCTCCGCGGGCACAGCTTTATCTTGGCAACTGTTAATCGCCCAACGTGTGCCCGCGGGGAGGCCTCGCTGCGGGAGCGGTCCGCGCTCGCGGCGTAAGAGCCCGCTTTCTGTGCTCCCGGCTGGAAAACTTAATTGGCCGCGCAACGGGCCGGTGCAGGTGACTAGGGACGGCGGCGCACCTGGATCTGCCCGCCGGCGACTCGAACTTCATAGGAAGGCAGCGGCGCGCAGGCCGGACCCTCGCGAACCGCGCCGTCCTCGAGGCCGAATCGGGAAGCGTGCCAGGGACACTGGACCGTGCCGTCGACGATTTTCCCCTCTTCCAGCGGCGCGCCATAGTGAGAACAGACCGCGCCGACGGCGAAAATCTGCTCGCCGCGGCGCAGCAGCAGAATCGGCTCCTCCCTCACCATCACCCGCCGGAGCTGGCCCTCCGACAGCTCGCTCGAAGGAAGCGCCGAAAAGAATTCCTCCGGGCCGCTCCGGTAGGCGTTGCGATTGATCATCACTCCCATGCGATAGACCATCGAGCCGCCCAGGAACGCCCCGAGAGCCAGAATGAGATACCCCGCGGCCGCCACCGCGAATGCCGAGGGAGTCGCGTGCCACATGTGTTTGCCTCGAATCACCAGAGAGACGGCGAACAGCACGGTCGCGGTGATGTTCAGGACGGCGTGAACCCCGCCGACCGCTTTCTCGGGCGGATTGACGTCGATCCAGTCCATCAGACCCGCGGCCGCTGCCGCGAGCGCCGCGGCGATACCCAGGCCCACGGCCACGCTCGAAGCGCGTCCGGTCGGAAAATGGAAGACCAGCGCGAGCAGGTCGAGCAATATCGCGGCGGTCCAGGCGCCGACCGGCACGTCGGTCAGAAGGGGGTGAAGCGGGTGGCCGAGCCAGCTGCCGTTGAAGAGCAGCTTGATGGATCGCAGAGGCCCGGACCCGAAGACTCGATTCAGCCCGCTGTCGACCGGGCCGACGACGCTCTTCACGGCGCGAGACGAGATGATCCTGGATTCCAGGCGTTCGGAGAGATCGCGATTCATTCGAGCACCTCTCGCTGTTCGTCACCCGAGTCGTGCAAGAGCACTGCCATCAAATGAAGTGCTTAGTTTTTGTCCTTAGTCCTCAATTGTTGGCTCGAATGGCCGTCTAATATCAGATCTGACATAGTGCGCATAGCGCCACGGACCAGGGCCAGGGACTAGGGACTAAATGTGGATCGAGTGGCCGGCGACCGCTTCCGACGCCTCATGGAGCGCCTCGGCGAGGGTTGGATGCGCATGAATCGTGCGGACGAGATCTTCCGAGGTGGCCTCCAGCTTCAAGGCCGCGCCCGCCTCGGCGATCAGCTCCGTCGCCTTGGGACCGACGATGTGAACGCCCAGCACCTCGTCGTACTTCTTCTCAGCGACGATCTTCACGAAGCCAGACGTTTCGTTGATGATCCGTGCCTTGCCGATCGCCGAGAACGGGAACTTCCCGATCGCCACGTCGAAACCGCGCTCCCGCGCCTTCGCTTCCGTCAGACCGATCGACGCGACCTCAGGCGCGGAGTAGGTGCAACCGGGAACCTGGTCGTAGTTGAGAGACCGGGTCTCGGCGCCCGCCATGTGCTCGACGGCGACGACTCCTTCGGCCGAGGCGACGTGCGCGAGCCATTGAGTTGGGACGACGTCTCCGATCGCGTAAACGCCGGGTACGTTCGTTTGCATGTAGGGATCGATCGTGATGTAGCCCTTCTGCGTCGCGACGCCCAGCCCTTCCAGCCCGATGCCCTCCGAGAGCGGCTTCCTCCCGACGGCAAGGAGAATCTTCTCGGCTCGGAACGTCTCGGTCTTTCCGCCCGAAGTCCGGGCCAGCACTTCGACGCCGGCCTCCGACTTCGTCACGCGCTCGACCCGGGTGTCTGTGTACACGGCCATGCCTTGCCGCTTGAACGAGGCGGCAAGCTCCCGGGAAATCTCATCGTCCTCCAGAGGAACGATGCAAGGGAGGACCTCGATGAGAGTCACCTTCGACCCGAAGCGGGCGAACATCGACGCGAACTCGACACCCACGGCGCCACAGCCGATCACGATGAGCGACTTCGGGACTTCGGTGACTTCGAGGATGGAGTCCGACGAAAGTACGAACCGATGATCGATTTCGATGCCGGGCAGAGAGCGCGGGGACGACCCGGTAGCGATCAATATGTTTTTCGCCGAATAGACCGTTTCGGTCCCGTCCGCCGCCGCGACCGACACTCGTCCGACGCCGGCGATCCTGCCGAAACCGGACGCGACGTCGACCCGGTTCTTCTTCATGAGGTAGGCGACACCGTTGGAGCTCTGGCGGACCACCTTCTCCTTGTGTTTCATCGCCGCCGGGAGATCGAGCCGCACCTCTCGCGCGGCGACGCCGACGTCGGCGCCGTGCCGCGCCTCTTCGAGCAGATCGGCGGTGTGCAGGAGCGCCTTGGTCGGAATGCATCCGCGCAGGGTGCAGACGCCGCCCAGGCGCGCCTCCCTTTCCACGATCAGGACCGACATGCCGAGCTGCGCCGCCCGGATCGCGGCGACGTAGCCCCCGGGCCCCGAGCCGATGATGCAGACGTCGTACGTTTTGGTTCCGTTCATTCGCCCCTAAATACGCCTCGAAGTGCGAAAGCGTATCAGCGAAGCTATCAGCTTTCAGCTCACAGCTTTCAGCCCATGCTCATCGCCCTGACTTGGCTGACAGCTGACAGCTGATAGCTGATGGCTGAAAGCTTCTACGAGTCGGCGCCTTCCTCCGCCTGCGTCGGGGCCACTCGCAGCGCGGCGTTGAAGCGGTTGAAGTAGGAGAAGAGTCCCACCACACAGGTGATCTCGACGATCTCTGATTCCGTAAACAGGCGAGCGAGATCGGCGAAGACCGCATCGGAAACTCCATTCGGGTCGCGGGCGACCTGCAGGCCGTATCGGAGCGCGGCAAGCTCCTTCTCGTCGAACGGGCCGTTCTCGACCTCCGGCAGGGCCGCGATCTTCCGCTCGTCCACTCCGGTCTGCGCGGCCAATTGGATCTGCGAGTGCAGGCAATGCTCGGAACGGTTGAGCCGCGAGGTCAGAATCGCCAGCAACCCCTTGAGCTGCATCGGAACGGTGCCCGAACCCATCACGGCGGCGAAGTGCGCATCCATCGTGGTCAGAAGCCAGGGCCGGTGCGCGAACACCCGATACATGTTCGGGATGTTCCCATCCTCCGCGATCTTGCGCTCGAAGGTGTCGCGGACTGCCCCGGCGACTCGGGAACGATCGATGCGGGAGATGCGCGACATGAGCAGACCTCCTGCGGCGCGAAATCCTATCCGATCGCCGAGCGAA
>DATDNV010000608.1:0-2917 GCA_036518075.1 Thermoanaerobaculia bacterium | reverse complement strand
CGCATCCGCGGAGGAGACCGCCGTATTCCAGTCGACGCTCTTGCCCTCGAGAACCGCGTCGGCGAGATCGTCGAGCGGCTCGGGCTCATCGTCCACGGGACATCTCCTCCGCGAGACGCACGAGCGCCCGTTTCGTCGCCTTGTGCGCTGCGTCGGCGGTCGGCTTTTCGAGCAAGCGCGCGACCTCGGCGTAGGTGTAGCCGAGCTCCACCTTGAGGATGATGGCTTCGCGCTCCTCCGGCCGAAGGCGCTCGAGAGCTGCTTCGTAACGGTCGATCTCCTGCATCCCGATCGCGTCCTCCAGCGGAGACCGAGTCTTGTCGAGCTCTGTTCCGTCCAGCTCGACGTGCCCGGGCTTTCTCCCTTTCCTCCGAATCTCGTCTCGGATCCGGTTCATCACCGCCTGGCGGAGGTAGGCCTGGAGCGCCCCCTCCCTCGCAGGCTCGAACACGTCTATCCGATTAAACGTTTGAAGGAGGGTTTCCTGGACAAGATCCTGAGTGTCGGCCAGATCGCGGGCCCATCGCGGCAGCCGTCCCTTTGCCCAGCGCTGCAACCGCGGCAGGTGGCGCGCGAAAAGCTGCTCGAGCGCCTGCTCGTCTCCCTTGCGATGGCGCTCGATGAGACGGAACGTGGTTTCCGCCTCGCCGGTCGGCGTGGATTCCGGAGAATTCGGGCTGCTGGATCCGCGATGCTCTTTCGTTGGACCCGCCAGTTTTGGCGACCATTCTAGTCCGGCATGCAGGCGAGAGCGGTGCGAGGCGGCTTGGCTAGCTCCGCGGACTGGCCGTCCCGCTATGGCTAGACGCGCGGCTTCCAGAATGGTCGTTGGCGATCCTCTGTCCAGAAATGCCGCCGAAATCGTTATTGGAGAAGAGACCATCGTTGTGCAACGAACCTCGTTCGAGACGGAAGAGAGACTCCGCGGGACAGACGCCCGTCCAGGAGGTCGCGGGTCGAGTTTCGACAGCACTGGGTTCTCACATCACTTATCGCACAGAGCCGCGGCGGCTCGCCTCCCCAGATCTGGGGAGAAAGGCGTCATGCCTAAAGCACAGGCAGCGTGCCTGACAGAGTCGACAGACACGATGGGCAGAGCTAAGAAGCGCCGTTCACGCCACCTGACGAGGCAAGTAGAGGGAGGCGCCGGCGTGGTGCTGCACGCTGCGCTGCGCCAGCGCTTCGGATTGACCCGCATGGAGTGCATCGTCGCGTGCGCGCTCGCAGACGGATTGACTTATGCCGAGATCGCGGACCGCTGCTCGGTCTCGTATCACACGATCCACAGCCACGTGAAGGCGATCCATGCGAAGGCGAACGTCAAGAGCAACAGCCGGCTGCTGGCCCTCATCCTACGCATGGAGACCGATTGAGATGGCGAGCGCGGATACCTACTTCTGGCGATGCGGCCGCGCAGGCGCCCGGAATATCGTCGGGCGCATTCAACCGCAAAAGGAATTGGGACGAGTCTCCGATCGGAGCGACGGCCGGCGCTTTCCGGCCATCTTCTGGGGAGAGCTTCATGGCTAAGTTTGAGTGGTTCTCGGGAAATCGGTGGGTGCGGGGTGCATTCAGAGTCGGCGTTCTCATACTCGCAGTCGTCGTCCTTCAGCCGCAGCGGAGTGCCGGCGAACCATCTCAGAACGGGAAGGGGCCGCCTCCTTCGGATCTCTCCGTGACGACGGAGATTCTCGACCTCGATTCCGGAGGCCGGATGTCCACAATCTCGAGCGACGGCCTAGGCGTCTACCAGAACAATGTGGACGGCGTCAGCTCCATCTTGACCGCCAATGTCTGCAATGGTCTCACGTGGGGCGACTGGCGGTTCGACAGCGTCGGTTCCACTCGCGACGTGACTGACAGCTTCTTTGCCGAGGACGCGATTCAGTCGAGCGATCCGCTTTATCAAGCTCCGGCCAATCCGCCCTACTGGGGACCACAGCTACAGCAGCCCGTGATGAATGTGCAATGCACATGCACGGCGCACCAGAACATGTACACGATGACGGCGGGGCAGACCTTCAAGTGTCCCCTCATCAACCACTGGACGGACTCCTCGGGTAATCAATGGAGCCTGGCCCCTGACCATTCGTTCTACGGTGCTCCTCCGGAAACGACCGACGCTCAAGTTACATGCAACAGCGTCAGCGGCGGCCACTGCGTAGAATGGTTCATCGATCCGATTGGGGCGCCGGCTAACGAAGCCGTGGGGCGCCTTGTCGAGACTCCGAACTGCAGACATTGCGGCAAGGTCGACGACGGCGACTTCTATATGAGGTTCCGGATCCACGTCACGCTTCCTTAACGGAAGCTCGGCCCGGGGACGTGCCCTCGTCCCCGGTTTCCCCACGTTGACGAGAGCGACCAGGAGGAGGGGTACCCCATGACGCATCGCTTAGCTTTGAGCGCACTGCGGCACACGGCCCGAGCCGCGTATGACCTTACGAAGGGACTCCTTGCGCCAGCTGTTGCTTTCGGCCTTCTGTGGATGGGGACTGCGGAGGCACAGCAACCGACGGCGCTCGCCGTGGTGTCCGTCACCGGGCCTGCAGGCGGCGCGGTCACGATTTCAGCAACGCTGACGACGAACGGCGTCCCGGTCCAGGGAGAGACGATCTCCTTCGTTACAGCAGGAG
Organism: Thermoanaerobaculia bacterium; assembly: GCA_036518075.1. GTDB lineage: Bacteria > Acidobacteriota > Thermoanaerobaculia > UBA5066 > Gp7-AA6 > DATDNV01. Next base: position 281 of record DATDNV010000608.1, on the reverse strand, counting down.
GACCCTGGGATGACGGCAGCGGCTTCTCGGCCGTCACTGACGCCTCGGGCGTCGCCTCAGGAACGATGACGATTCCGCCAACCGCAGCCCCTCGAGCCTACCCTGGCTCGATGATGGCGACCTTCTTCAGAAACGTCGCCTATTCTCCGAGCTCGGCCTCAGGCGATGTCACAGTGACGTGCGGCACCGTCACCGCGGTCGCCTCCGGTTCCGCAACGATCGTCGTCGGCCAGTCCACGCCGCTCTCGGGTACCGGCGGGCTTTCCTGCTCCTGGTCGCCA
>DATDNV010000607.1:0-5207 GCA_036518075.1 Thermoanaerobaculia bacterium | reverse complement strand
GGACGAGAGCAGCTCGAGCGCCAGGGGCTCAGCGCGGAAACAGTGGCGGAGCGCCTCTCGCGGATCTACCGGCTCGTATCCGACACGGGAGCTGAAGAAAAGTGACGAGAGATCGATTTCCGGCGCAAGCGCTGTCTTTCGACGAAATGTCGCTGCCCGGAGTAGCGCGATGAAACCTCAACGGCAGCCCCTGGTGTCGGTCATCATGCCGGTCCGCAACGAAGGAGGGTTCATCGCCCGCGCTCTGAAGAGCGTGCTCGGACAGGACTACCCGGCGGACCGGATGGAAGTGGTTGTCGCCGACGGAATGTCCGACGACAACACGCGCGAGATCGTCAAGTCGTTCCAATCGGACCGACGAGTCCGGCTGATCGACAATCCGCAGTTCATCGTTCCTACCGGGTTGAACGCCGGCATCCGGCAAGCCCGGGGCGAGATCGTCGTACGCGTGGACGGCCACTGCGAAATCGCGCCGGACTACGTCTCTCGTTGCGTCGAGCACCTCCTGTCCGGCGAAGCGGATGCGGTCGGCGGGCCGGTGCAAACGGTCGGTCTGACGAGCCGGGCCAAGGCCATCGCATCGGCGATGAGCTCGGTCTTCGGTGTCGGCGCTTCCAAGTTCCGAACGCTTCGGGGTCGTGACCTGCTCGTTGACACGGTCGCGTTTCCGGCCTATTGGCGAATCCTGCTTTTGCGAGCCGGACCGTTCGACGAAGAGTTCGTTCGCAACCAGGACGATGAGTACAACTACCGGCTGCTGGATCGGGGCGCGAAAATACTTCTCGCCGCCGACGTCAAGTCGGTCTACTACTGTCGCGGATCCTGGACCTCTCTCTGGAAGCAGTACTTCCAATACGGTTTCTGGAAGGTTCGGGTGATGCAGAAACATCCGAGGCAGATGCGCTGGCGGCAGTTCGTTCCGCCGCTCTTCGTCTCGTCCCTCGTGATTTCCGCGCTGATGGCGCTGCTCTCACGGACGAACTCCCACTTCTTTGCGACCGTGGCCGGACTGTACGTTCTCGCGAACCTCGTTTCATCGATCGCCGCCGCTCGGGAAGAACCTCGACTCACTCCACTGATCGTCGTGACTTTTGCGATCATGCACTTCGCGTACGGAGCCGGCTTCTGGGTGGGGTGCTTTCATTTCCGAAAGAGCCTCAATCGAAGGACCGCGCTCTCCCGTGCACCGACGGAATGGGGTCCTGGACTGTCCTGGCCGGCATCGGAGGAGCGCGCGCTCGCGCCGGTTCCGGCGAAGCAACCCGGGCTGCGAGTCCTCATCGTGACCCAGTTCTATCCGCCAGAGACCGGCGCAGCGCAGAATCGACTATCCGATCTCGCGCAGCGTCTCTCCGACTTCGGCAACCAGGTGACCGTTTTGACGGCGATGCCCAACTATCCCACCGGACGCGTCTTCGAGCGGTATCGCGGACTGTGGGTGCTCGAGGAGCAGCGAAACGGAGTGCGCGTCATTCGGACGTGGATCTACGCGCACCCGACGCGGAACTTCACGCGCCGCATGATGACCTATTGGTCGTTTGTCCTCTCGTCGCTCGGAATCGGTCTTTTCCGCGTCGGCGGGCAGGACGTCGTCGTCGTCGAATCACCGCCGTTGTTCCTCGGTCTTGCCGGAGTCGTGATCAGCTGGCTGCGCCAGGCAAGATTCGTCATGAACGTCTCGGACCTCTGGCCGGAGTCGGCAGTGGCGATGGGAGTCTTGCGTCAACCTTCTCTGATCCGGCTGTCGCGGTGGCTCGAGGAATTTCTTTATCGCCAGTCTGACCTGATCACGGGACAGACGCGGGGGATCGTGGACAACATCCAAAAGCGGTGTCCCGACAAGCGCATCGCGGTGATTACGAATGGCGTCGACATCGAGCGGTTCGACGAGGTCACGGCGAGCGATCGGTCGGAGGTCCGAGAGGAGTGGGGTGTCGCGGATGCCTTCGTCGTCGGGTATGCGGGGCTTCATGGGCTCGCGCAGGGGCTCGAAACGGTTCTCGAGGCCGCTGAGATTCTCAAGGACCGAGAAGACGTCGTCTTCGTCTTCGTCGGTTCCGGACCGGTCAAGGACAGCATGATTCGATTCCAGGAGCGTGCCGGCTTGAAGAACGTCCGCTTCATCGACAACCAGCCGACGAGCCGGGTCCCGGCGATTCTCGCCGCTTTCGACGCGGCCGTGATTCCTTTGAAACGTCTCGATCTTTTCCGCGGCGCATTGCCGTCCAAGCTCTTCGAGGCGATGGCCAGCGGGACGCCGGTCGTGGTGGCGATCGAAGGCGAAGCGAAGGAGCTCGTCGAGTCGGCGAAAGCGGGGATCTGTGTACCCCCGGAGGATCCCCGCGCCATGTCTGCCGCCATCCTGCGCCTTCGCGCGGACGAGAGTCTTTGTCAATCGCTCTCGCGTTCCGGTCGCCGCTACGTCTATGAGAACTACGAACGGCGCCGGATCGCGCGCGACTTCGATCGGCTCATTCGGGAAAGGCCGACCCCGCCGGCCCCGCCGGCGTCGATCGGCGCCGAGGTTCCGGTGAAGCGAGAGGGAGCCAGCGGATGAGCTCCGCGTTCCGGATCGCCACTGTCGTCGGAGCTCGGCCGCAGTTCATCAAGGCGGCTGTTCTCTCGCGTCTCCTCGCGGATATCGATGGAATCGACGAGTTCGTGATCCACACCGGGCAGCATTACGACGACGCGATGTCCCAGGTGTTCTTCGATGAGTTGGAGATGAGTCCGCCGCACCGAAATCTGGGTGTGGGCGCGGGTTCGCAGGGTGCTCAGACGGGTCGGATGTTGGAGGGTGTCGAACAGGCCCTGGCGGACCTCCGCCCGGACGGAGTCCTGGTCTATGGAGATACGAACTCGACTCTCGCAGGCGCGCTCGCTGCGGCCAAAATGCACATTCCGCTGGCTCACGTCGAGGCGGGTCTGAGGTCTTACAACCGGAGGATGCCGGAAGAGATCAATCGCGTACTGACCGATCACATGGCCGACCTGTTGTTCGCACCCACGGCGGTCGCCGTGAAGAACCTTTCGCGAGAGGGGCTGCCCGCTGACCGAGTCCACCTGGTCGGGGACGTCATGTACGACGCGGCGCTCCACTATGCCTCCCGTGCCGAAAGGCAAAGCCGAGTCATCGAGGATCTGGGCTTGACGCCGCGCGGATACGTGCTCGCGACCGCGCATCGGGCCGAAAATGTCGACGATCCGATCCGTCTTCGGGCGATCGTGGAAGGGCTATCCGCGGTGGCCATGGAAATCCCGGTCGTGTTTCCAGTTCATCCGCGCACCGCATCGGCGCTCGAGCGCACTGGTCTCCGCCGGGCAGCGGAAGGCATTCGATGCATTGAGCCGGTCGGCTACCTCGACATGGTGCGGCTCGAGAAGTCGGCCGCCGTCGTTGCAACCGATTCCGGCGGAGTACAGAAGGAAGCGTTCTTTTACGGCGTCCCGTGCGTGACTCTTCGAGACGAAACGGAGTGGGTCGAGCTTCTGGAGCTCGGCTGGAACCAGTTAGCGTCTCCGCTCAGCGCTGCAAAGATCCGAAGTGCGGTGGCGAACGCGCGGGGAAGTACGGGCAAAGATTCTCGCCCCTACGGGGACGGGAAAGCGGGCGAAGAGATCCTCGAAGTAATCGAGTCGCAGTGGCTGAGTGAGCGAGCCGAGCCAGAGGTCCGATCCGGCCGCGCGCCCGGTGGCGGCGCTTCTTAGAAGCGACTCGGCTCCTGATTCACTGAAGAACCTTGTGACAAGCTGTAAGAGACCATCCGGAGTGGAACGTCAGTGCGAAGGAACAGACTCTTTTTCGAGCGGAAGGCCGGTGAATATATGAATCGTCACGTCGCGTGCATCGGAGCTGGATACTGGGGTAGGAACCTCATCCGGAACTTCGATTCCCTGGGCGCCCTCGGATGGGTGTGCGAGCTCGACCCGGAGACGCGCTCTCAGCTCGCGCCTCACTATCCCAAGGCTCGCTTTACCGATTCACTCGACGAGGTTCTCGCCGAGCCGGAAGTCAAGGCTGTCGCGATCGCGACGCCGGCCGAGACCCACAGTCAGATCGTTCGGTCGGCTCTCTCAAAGGGGAAAGACGTCTTCGTCGAGAAGCCTCTCTGCCTCTCCGTCGCCGAGGGCCGGGAGCTGGTCGCGCTCGCTGCCGATCGCAAGAGAATCCTGATGGTCGGGCACCTGCTCCAGTACCATCCGGCAATCGAGAAGCTGAAGGAGCTCGTGCACGGCGGAGAGCTGGGCCGCCTGGAGTACATCTACTCGAGCCGGCTCAATCTGGGACGGATCCGCCGAGAGGAGAACATCCTCTGGTCCTTCGCACCCCACGATCTGTCGGTCATTTTGAGCCTCGTCGGACAGCCGCCGGACTCGGTTCGCGCCCACGGTGGGAACTATCTTCAGGAGCGAGTTGCCGACGTCACGGTCAGCCTGCTCTCGTTTCCCAGCGGCGTCCGCGCCCACATCTTCGTCTCGTGGCTGCATCCCTACAAGGAGCAGAAGCTCGTCGTCGTCGGCGACCGGAAGATGGCGGTCTTCGACGACATGTCGCCGGATCGCAAGCTGCTCATCTACTCGCACGAGATCAACTGGAAGAACAACGTGCCCGTGGCGGTGCGCGCGGAGCCGGAGGTGGTTCCGATCGAAATGGCGGAGCCCCTTCGTGTCGAGTGCCGGCACTTCCTCGACTGCGTCGAGTCTCGACAAACGCCGCGGACGAGCGGGGAAGAGGGTCTTCAGGTTCTGGAGATCCTGGAGCGCTCCCAACAGTCCCTCGGCCAGGCGGCGGTCGCGGCACTGTCTCGTGCGGCCTCAGCGTCAGGGGTTCATCGGAACTATTTCGCACACGAGTCGGCGTTTATCGACACGAACGTCGAGATCGGAGAGGGAACCTCCATCTGGCACGTCTCGCATGTCCTGAAGAACTCGAAGGTCGGGCGGAACTGCCGAATCGGCCAAAACGTCGTCATCGGGCCGAACGTGACCGTCGGGGACGGCGTCAAGATTCAAAACAACGTCTCGGTCTATGAGGGCGTGACGCTCGAAAACGACGTCTTCTGCGGGCCCTCCATGGTGTTCACCAACGTCATGAATCCCCGCAGCGAGATCAAGCGAATGGGGGAGCTGCGGCCGACGCTCGTTCGTCGAGGAGCCACGCTCGGCGCGAACTGCACGATCGTGTGCGGGACGACGATCGGCGAATA
>DATDNV010000606.1:0-4447 GCA_036518075.1 Thermoanaerobaculia bacterium | reverse complement strand
CGGATGGGCGAAAGCTTCGAAAGATCGAGAATCTTGCCATCCTGGATGTCGACCTGGCTGTTTGAGATGAAGTAGAAGCTCTCGCCCGCGATCGCGCCGGTCGTCGGCGTCTCATCCGTGAGCGGGGTGCGATATTCGAGCACGGTCGTCTGCGTGACGCGATTCTGATCCGCCGATAACCGGAACACGACGACGCGCGCGGGGCCGATGCCGTTCTGCACGGCGACCAGGCTCCCGCGATGCCAGTACAGTCCGTCGATCCGGGACAGCGTGTCTCTGGCCGGGACGATGGCGACGCTCGCGCGATTCTCTCGGGCGATGGAGTCGGCGCCGGAGTGGGAGCCTCCGCGAAGGCAAGCCCGCCGACGAAAGCCGCCGCCGCAATGGATCGGACAAATTGCGAACTTCCGCTCACGAACGTTCCCATCAGCTATGCGAACGCGGAAAGAAAGGTTTCTACATCTGTACCGGCCCGCTTCGCGGGTCAATTCACTTTTCTAAACCAGGGATCATGCAGCAAGATTGGCAAGCGTGAGCGAAAAGGCACCCGTATTGCGGTTCGACCTTCAACCGGTCTTGCGGGGCGAGATCCTCTGGCTTCGTCCTCTCCGTTCGGAGGATTTCGCGGATCTCTACGCCGCCGCTTCCGATCCGCTGATCTGGAAGCAGCACCCGGTCCCGGACCGCTACAAGCCGGATGTGTTCGACGGCTTCTTTCGCGAAGCCATGGACTCGGGGGGAGCGCTGGTCGCCATCGACTCTCGAAACGAGAGAATCATCGGATCGTCCCGATTCCTCGGGTACGAGCCCGACCGGAGCGAGATCGAAATCGGCTATACCTTCCTGACGAGGCCTTACTGGGGAGGCGTCTACAACTGGGAGATGAAGCGCCTCATGCTCGGACACGCCTTCCGATTCGTCGACAACGTCGTCTTCCTCGTCGGGCCGGAAAACTGGCGCTCCCAAAAGGCCATGGAGAAAATCGGCGGAGTTCGCGCCGGAGAGAGGACGAACGCGCTCGGCCGAAACAATCTCGTCTATCGGATGACTCGTGAATCCTTCCTCCGGCGGGCATCCCGAGACGGCGATCCGGGTTTGGAGCGCCGATCATTCCGATCGTGAGGACCGGGACGGAGATCTTCGCCCCCGTCCTCCTATTCGTCCTGCTCGAGCGACGAGAGATGGGCTTCCCGATCGCTCAGCGACCCTCGGAGATCGGGCTTAACGACTCCTCTTGCGCGACGCGGACGACTTCACTTCGCGGAGCCGCCCCGTGAAGACGTCGTACACGAATCCCCGAACGGGGATGTCTTTGAGAATCCAGGGATGGGTCTTCACCCTTCGAACCTGCTTCCGGACGTTCTCTTCGAGATTTTCGAAAGAATAGAACCGGGACGGCACAAAAGGCGCCTCGCCCGTGATTTTCGTGAGTTTGCGCTCGAGCTCCCGTCCTTTGAAGCGGCGCATCCCGCAATCGGTGTGATTGATGATCATGATCCCGCGGGCTCCCAGCACGTGGGTCGAGACGATGAGCGACCGGATCGAGTCCTCGTTGACGCTGCCGCCGGCGTTCCGAATGACACAGACGTCGCGCTCGTTCAAGCCCAGCATGCGAAGGATTCCGTTGAGCCTCGAATCCATGCAAGCGACGATCGCGAGCTTGTTCGTCGGCCTGTTGCCCTCGCTCTTTCGGAACGACTTCGACGCGGCGGCGTTCGCCTTGACGGCCGCTTCAATCAGTCTTCTCGCCTTCCTCACTTCTTCGCTCCGGCTTTCCGCAGAATCTCCGCAATCTCGGTGCGGTTGAAGATTTCGGCGAACATCAGCGGCGTGGCTCCGCCTTTCGCCTTCGCGTTGGGATCCGCGCCGGCTTTGAGCAGCGCTTGCACCGCCGCTGGCGAGCAGCCGGCCTGGACCGCCCAGAGCAGCGGCGTCGATCCATTCTCATCCTTGGCCTTGACGTCTCCGCCTTTTGTCACGAGCGCGATGAGAACCTCTGACCGCGGCTTGGACTCGGGCTGATTGCTGCAAAACTGGGAGCTCGCGATCATCGGGTGAAGATCTCCTTTGGCGTGAGCGTTGGGCGACATTCCGAGCTGAAGGAAAAGCTCTACCGCGCTCAAGTTACCGTCGGCGACGGCCTGGTAGAAGGATTCCGGGTCGTAGGAGTAGCCGAGCCTTCCGAGCTCGACCTTCCCCGCCGTTGCCCCTTTCGAACCGCTCGAGCCGTTCTCTGCACCGAAGTCCGCCGACAGCTCCGCTTCCGGCTCGAGCTCGAGGGTCCCGCCGTCGGTCACCTTGGCTTTCACGTTTGCGTGAAAGTGCCAATCCTGTCCCAGCATCTTCGATTCGAACTCCGCATCGACCGCGCCGCTTCCGTAGCCTCGCAGGTTGATCGTCGGGTGCTGGAGGCTTCGGCGGCCGCTCTGGGAAAGGGCAGGATCGTACGGCGCCACGTAGAGCGAATCCATCCCCACTCTCCAAAGAATCCGCACGGCGTGGAGCCTGCCGTCGCGCGCGAGCTCGGTGAGCCGCGCCACCGTCCGATCGGCCTCGGCGACCTTCTTGTCCGAGGCCAGGATCACGAGCCACTTCTGAGATGGATCCTTCGGGTCGGTCTGCTCGGAAGCGGCCACGGCGTGGAGAACGGTCGTCTTGCCCTTGACTGTCAGAGTCCCGAGCGCCTGGTCGGCCGCGAGCGGAGCCGCAAGACACAGCGATGCCAGGAAAGGAAGCAGCTTTTTCATGCGCTCAGTATAGAGGCGGCGCGCGCGGGTGACCGTGCGGGCCGAGGGCTGCGGTATTCTCCCTGTCCGCGAAGCGGTTGATCTGCCCGAGAGAGACCGGGCGCGCCGGGAACGCGCACGAGCATGTTCGAACTCGAACGATTCATCGAGGACTGTCGCGAGGCTCTGGCCGAGTCTCTGCCCCAGTCGGCGATCCAGGAGCTCGTCGAGCGCGCGGCCTCGGAGCCGGGAAGCGTCGAAAAAGCCCTCGGCACTCCCCGGTCCGGCGGGATCGAAACCCTTTATCGCTCGCCCGAGCTCACGATCCTGAACATCATCTGGTCGCCCTGTATGACGCTGTACCCGCACGACCACCGGATGTGGGCGGTCATCGGGCTGTATGGCGGCCGAGAAGACAACGTCTTTTACCGCCGCACTCCCCAGGGCCTCGAGGCCGCCGGCGGCCGGCAGCTCGAGACCAGCGACACACTGATGCTCGGAAAGATGGCGATCCACTCGGTGACGAATCCCTGGCGTCAGTTGACTGGAGCGATCCACGTCTACGGAGGCGACTTTTTCGGCGTGCCTCGCAGTGAGTGGGATCCGATCACGTGGAGAGAAGCTCCATTCGACGTGGAACGGGCCAAGCGAGTCTTCCTGGAGGCCGACGAACGATTCCGCGCCGAGTCCCCCGGCGGGCCGGGGACTCGCGAATGCGGACCGGACGATGCGTCCGGCCGCGCTGGGCCGGGAAGCTAAGCCGCGCGCTCGACGTTAGGAGTCCGGGAGACAAAGATGCCTTACATGCTGATGATCATCGAGGATCCCAAGCAGCGGTCGACGCGGTCGCTGGAGGAAGGCCAGGAGGCGTATGCGCAGATGCTCCGCTTCACCGACAGCCTTTCCGCGCGGGGGCTCCGCAAAGCCAGCGATGCATTGAAGTCTCACTCAGAAGCGACGCGCGTTCAGCTCCGCGGGGAAAAGCCCGTCGTCACCGACGGGCCCTTCGCAGAGTGTAAAGAGATGGTCGGCGGGTTCTTTCTCCTCGACTGCCGGACCAAGCAGGAAGCGATCGCGATCGCCGCCGAATGTCCCGCGGCGCGCTGGGCGACCGTCGAGGTGCGGGAGGTCGGCCGCTGCTGGGAGTGAGAAGTAACAATATAAATATTGTTACAGTCCAGCTCCGGTTCAGCGGCTGGCGGCCCCGACGGGCGCGACCCGGTCCGCGTTGATCGGGAGCGGCCGCCGCCTCAGATGCGGAGGTGCCGGTGCCCGCCCAACACCCGAGCGGGCAGGAAAATGATCGCCTTGAGAAGAAGAAAGACTCCCCCGACCGCGATTCCCAGGATCCGGAGCGGGAGCACGAGCAGCCACACGATCGGATAGAGAAGGAGCGCCAGCAGCGCCAGCGGCCAGCACACGATGAGAAGCAGGATGAAGAGCAGAAAAGCCGCCATTCATCGGTTGATACGGCTCCCCGCGGAGAAAGGTTCACCGCCACTCGAGCGCTTTTCGCCTGCCGATGAGCCGCTCGGAGCTAATATTTGGAAATGCCTCTTTTCGAGTACCGCTGCAACCGTTGCGACGAACGGTTCGAATTGTTCGTCGTCGCTGACGCGCGGGCGCGTTGCCCTCGATGCGAGAGTGCCGACGTCCGGAAACTCCTTTCTGTCTTCGCCGTGAGCTCCGGAGGATCGCGCGGCATGTCTGATTCGGGCCCC
>DATDNV010000605.1:0-22558 GCA_036518075.1 Thermoanaerobaculia bacterium | reverse complement strand
AGGTGCGGGTCGACGTCGAATAAGAAGCCGGGGACGGAGCCCGCGCCGCCGGCGAAGGCCGACTTCGCGGGCCAGCTCTCCGAAACCCCCCTGTTCGTCATTCTCCGGCGCATCCAGAGGGGCCGCCTTTCCGGAACTTTGTCGATTTTTCGAGAAGAGCAGGTTCGCCAGCTCTTCTTCGAGCACGGCGAGCTGCGCTCGTCGCGCTCCGCGAGGGAAGATCACCGAATCGGCGCGACCCTCGTGCGCTGGGGTTACATTTCGGAAAAGGATCTGCAGGAGACTCTCGACATCCAGAGGCGCACTCACCAGCGCATCGACGAGATCCTGGTGGAGCGAGGGCTCGTCACGCGACCCGTCGTGGACAGCGAAGCCCGGCGCCAGATGGAGCAGATCATCTTCTCGACTCTGGCGTGGCCGAGCGGCCAGTTTCACTTCGAAGCCAATACCGGTCCCGCCCATCTCGATGTCGCCGTCTCGTTCTCCGAGGACGTGATCATCGAGGGGATCCGGCGGATTCCGGAGAGCGAGCAGTTCGTCGACCTGCTCGGCGACCTCAAATCCGTGCCGCGGCTGACTCGAGATCCGATGAGCTCGAAGTCCTTCCGAATGTTGAAAGACGCGGTGGACGTTCTCGACCGCATCGACGGGCGGACCACGTTCGAAGACCTTTTGGGGTACGCGTCGAGCTCTGGGAGCGCGGCCGCAAAGATCCTGTACTCGCTGATGTTCGCCGGGTTGATCGAGACCGCGCCCGTCGAAGAGGCGCTGCCGACGCCGGCGGCCGATCCTTCCGCGGCTGCGGAAGACACGTTCGGCGAGCAGACCCAGCCGCTGACCCGGCGCGCCAGCCGGGACACTTCGGGCCGAGGGGCCGGGGCGCGGCCGGTTCCACGCCCGGCGACCGACGCGAAGCGCCAGCTGGTGCTCGACACGTACCGCCAGCTCGATTGGCTCTCTCACTACGATCTGCTGGGCGTCTCGCGGAAGGCGACTCAGGAGGAGATCGACGCGGCTTACGAGACTCGAGCCCGCCTCTTCGATCCCTCTCCGAAGGCGCATCCCGATCTGGTCGACCTCTGGCGGCAGCTCACCGTTCTCTCTCGGTGGATCAAGGTGGCTCACGGCGTGCTTTCCGACCCGGAGAACCGCGCGAACTATGACAAGAAGATCGCGGAAGCGATCCCGCCCCTTCCGCCTCCGGGCGGCAAGTCCTGACCGTTATATCAGATCTGACATAAAGTGGAGTTCTCGGAGAGTTCGAAGTGCAAAGTGCGAAGTTCTAAGTTGAGCTTCCTATACTCCCCAACCTAGAACCTGGAACTTAGAACTTAGAACTTCGCCTCGCGAGCGCGACCCATGCCGCGAGCGTCGCGAACTTCTGATCCTGCGTCCAGGGCGGGCCGAGGTCCTTTCCGGCAGTCTGGATCCGGCTTTGAAGCTCGGAAGCGGGAGCCCGAAGAGCCGCGGCCGCTTTCGCGGGCAGTTCTTTCTCGGCGATCCGGAGCGTCATCCATCGCTGACGCGAGGCGGCCTGCGCGAGCGCCTCGCGGAAAAGCTCGCCGTCAGCGGAATGGATGAGCGCGTGCGAGGCGAGGATCGAGGCGAGATCCGGAAGAGGGCGGCCGGAGCTGACGAGCAGACCGCACCGGTCGAGCGCATATCCCTTCTTCTCGAGCCCGTCGGCCAGGGCCCGAAAGGCTTCCATCGCGCGCCGGACGGCATCGGCGGAATAGCGATCGATGATGCGGCGGGCGGCGGGAAGGGGTTGGCCCTCCGCCTCGTGATAAGGCTGTTTGGGCGCTGCAATCGAAGGATCGCCCAGTTCGATCCGCCGCCGGTCCAGGACCTCGATCGCGCCTCGCGAACCGGAGATCACGACCGCGGCCGCCCAACCCGAGTGCGTGCGCAGGCCGAGAGCCGCTTTCACGGCTCGTTCGCTCTTAGGCCGTTGTCGCCGCTCGTGCGGGTCATTTTCCGTGGAAGACGTGCTGAACCTTGCCGCTCTTGGCGTCGATGATGACGCTCAAGACCTCTTTGCCTTGCGCATTCTGGTAGTTGAGAATCCATTCCGGAAGGCCGTTGGTTCCCTGCTCGAGTCCCGCCATGATCGTGGCGCCGGCCCCGACTTTGTCGCCGCCCGCCTTCTGAGCCGTCTCGTAGAGCTTCTTGCTGTCGAAGGTGATCGAGTCCACAAGTTTGAGAGGGCGTCCGCCGGCGCCCTTGATCGCGTAACAGCGAATCTGTCCCTCGTTCACGCTGATCATGTTGACGGCGTTTGCCCTGGTCGAGGAGAACTTGACCTCCCAGTCCTTCGATTTTCCTTCCGCGTCCAGAGGCCCGAGCGAGGTCGTGGTGAAGTCGAACGGAATGGCGTCGGCCTGCCAGTCGTGAGCGCGTTTGCTCGCGAGCTCCCACGCTTCCTGCGCGGTGATCGACGGCGGTTTGCCGGTCTTGCCGGCGGCGCAGCTGGGGATCGCCTGCGCCTTTGCCCCGGCCGCGATCAACCCGATTGAGACCGCAATCGATCCGAGGACCGTTCGCTTCATCGGCTTGCCCTTTCGTTCCGCGCCCGGTTGTCCGGCGCCGGCGGCGGGAGCCGATTCTAGCGGTTCACGGAAAACGCTGGTTCGTGCGCCGCCACCGCGCGCAGCCACGAGAGATCCTTGGGCGCCTCCTTGCGGCCCCAGACGCGGACGAAACCGGAACCCGGCGCGCCGCCGAGGCTCTTGACCCAGGGCGCTCGCCTGTCCGAATTCATCGAGGCCCAGAACGGTCCTGACATCAGCGGGACGAGCGGGGAAGCCGCCGATCCAGAACTCGGGCAGCCCCCATTGACGTCCCTCCGCGGTGGGCAGCGAACCGATCTGATCGATGAGAGGGCCGGCGAGATGGATCCTCTCGCTCGTCTCTCCCAACGGCCGGTTCGTCCGGCAGTGAGGGTCAGCTCGCGGCCAAGTGCTCCCGCGCGGCGAACCATCCGGTGAGCGCCCAGTAGACGGCGAGCAGGATGCAGAACGCCAGACCCGCCGCGACCGAGTAGAAGCACAGCGCGAACGCGATCGCGTAGAGAAGCGGTCCGGTCATGTACTGCTTTCGCATCGCGCGCACGCGGGCGAGGCTCGCGTGGGGTGAGAGCAGCCTTCCGGACGCACACACGTAATTCCAGAGGAGGTTGAACGCGATCGCGAGCGCTTCGTAGGTGCCTGCATAGATGAGCGCCGCGATGCGCGACTCCGGATGGCGCAGATAGTCGGCCACGAGCGCGGTGGGGAAGGGAACGAACGTGACGAAGAGCAGGAGCAGCCCGTTCAGAAAGAGAAAGCGGTCGTCGACGCGATGGATGTGGCTGAACATCTTGTGATGGTTGACCCACATCACCAGGATCGTCGCGAAGCTGGTGAGATAGGCGAGGAACGTCGGCCATTGTCGGGTCAGCGCGGCGAGGAGGCTTTGCCGGCCCAGATCGGCGGGCAGGGGGACCTTCAAGTCGAGAACGAGGAGCGTCACCGCGATCGCGAAGACTCCGTCGCTGAAGGCCTCGACGCGCCCGGTTTCTCTTTCGCCGCGCTCTTTGGGCGGGAGGTCGGAAGTCACGATCGGGACGAGCCGATCTCTTGGAGGACCTCCCGCGCGTGCCCCTTCGGCTTGACCTTGGGCCAGACCGCCGCGACCTTCCCTTTTTCGTCGATCAGATACGTGACCCGGTGCGTTCCCATGTACCGCCGGCCGTAGAGCGACTTCTCTCCCCAGACGCCGTAAGCCGCGACCACGCGTTTGTCCGGGTCGGCGAGCAGCCGGAAGGGAAGGTCGAACTTCGCGGCGAATTTCCCGTGAGATTTTGAATCGTCGACCGAGACACCGAGAATTTCGGCTCCCCGCCGGCGAAAGGCCGCGAAATCGTCTCGGAACGCACAGGCCTCCTGCGTGCACCCCGGCGTGTCGTCCTTGGGGTAGAAGTAGAGGACGACTTTCTTTCCGCGGAAGTCCTTCAGCGCGACGGTCTCGCCATCCTGGTCGACCGTCTGAAAGCTCGGAGCTCGGTCTCCGACTTCGAGTAGCTTCATCCGCCACCTCGCGCGCGAGATTGTAACGGTGAGCCGGCGGCAGCGAACGCTTCCGCGGTTCAGCGCTCCGCGCCGATGTCGGGCTGGTGCGCGGCTCGGAGCTTTTGAGAGATCGCGGGCACGTCGGTGCTCTGAATGTCCTGCCATCGAGCGAGCTCGGATTCCAGGGAACGCTCGACCTCCTCCAGAGCGGCCACGGCCTGAGCGGTCGGTTTTGCGTCCGCGCCTTCGACCGCCTCGAGCAACGTCCCGAGCAGCCGGTTCGAGCGCTCGAGGCTTTCGGGCTGCGGAACGTCTGGCCCCGAGTCTTCATGCTCGCTCGGGCCGGACTCGAGAACCGCGAGCTTTCGGTCGAGGGACGAGACGGCATCGGAGGCGCGCCCGCTCGGCTTCTCGAGCAGGGGCTTCAACTTTCTTCGGAGCGCTCGAACCTGCTCGATCGCATCGTAGTCCCGCTGGAGCCCGGCGCAGATTCGCGAACCGATCTCGAACTGGCGCGCGAGATCGGCTGCGGACGTCGTGATTCGCGGGTCCATCTCCACGCGAAGCGTCTCCGAGAGCGAATCGGAGCCCGACGTGAGCTTCACCGTGTAGTCGCCGGGCAGGACCCACGGCCCCCGGGGCGACAGCGGCGTGTTGTGGACGATCGCCGCGATCGGATACTCGCGGTCGAGCACGGCCGGCGGGGGCAAATGCAGATCCCAGACGAACCGATGCAAACCCGATTCGGCGGAAAGAATCTGGGGAGGACGAATCCAGTAGGTCGGAATCGGGATCTCCTTGTCGTCCAGCCGGTCGGGCTTGTCCTCGCTCGTGAACCGGCGCACCGTCTTCCCCGAAGCGTCCGTGATCTCGAGGACGACGGGCGACGACGGTTTCGTCTTCAGCCAGTAGTCGATGATGGCGCCGTCGGGAGGATTCTGGCCGGTCGGTTCCTCGGGCGGCATGGGCGTGTCGGTGTAGTTGTTCCAGCGCACGCGGCGCGCGACCTGCGGGCGGAAGAGGTGCGCCGTCCCCGTGAACGCACTTTCGGTCTGCCGCAAGGGAGTCACGTCGTCGAGGATCCAGAAGGAGCGGCCGTGCGTCGCCACCGCGATGTCGTCTCCGTGGACGATCAGGTCCCGGATCGACGTGGCCGGCATGTTGCCTCTCAGAGAGAACCAGTGGTCGCCGTCGTCGACGGACGCCCAGACCTGCCGCTCGGTGCCGGCAAACAGGAGTCCCCGCCGGACAGGGTCCTCGCGCACGACGTTGACCGAGGCGTTGTCGGGAAGACCCCTGGTGATGAGCTGCCAGGTCTTGCCCCCGTCGCGAGTGCGATAGATGTAGGGCTTGAGGTCATCGAGGCGAAAACGGGACACGGAGATGTAGGCAACGTCGGGGTCGAAGTGGGAAGCGTCGATCTGCGTGACCTTGCTCCAGGCGGTCAGCCCCGGCGGTGTGACGTTCTGCCAGGTGCGTCCGCCGTCGCGCGTGACTTGAACGAACCCGTCGTCGGTGCCGATCCAGATCAGATCGACGTCTTTGGGGGAGGGGCCGATCGAATAGATGACACCGCGCGGAATCGCGCGCGATGGATTGACCTTGGTCATCCGCGACAGGTTCGCGGGAACTCCGGGGTCCGGCCGCGTCAGGTCCGGGCTGATCGTGTCCCAGCTCTCGCCGCCGTTGGTCGTTTTCCAGAGCACCTGGGAGGCGAAGAACAACACGTGCGGGTCGGCGGCGGAGAACACGACCGGCGCCGTGCGGTCGAACCGGTACTGTCCCGTCCGCAGCGCGACCGGACCGACCTCGCGGACCTGGCCGGTCGCTTCGTCGTAGCGGGTGACCTTCCCGCCGTAGATCACTCCCGGATGCAGCGGATCGGGAGCGACGTACGCGTACTCGTCCGCCCCCACGGGATGGAATTCCCGAAACGTGATCGCGCCGTCGTTTCCACGGCTCGAGACGCCGGCGGTGCCGCTCTCCTGCTGACCGCCGTAGAGACGGTACGGGAAGCCGTTGTCCGCCGCGACGTGGAACATCTGCCCGGTCGGCTGGTTGTACCAGGAGCTCCAGGTTTTCCCGCCATTGACCGAAACGGTCGCACCCTGATCGAGGCCGAGAATCAGGATCTGCGGGTTTTCCGGGTTGATCCAGATCCGGTGATAGTCGTCGCCACCGGGAGCGCCCTTGATCGCGGTGAAGGTTCGGCCGCCGTCGGTCGATCGGTAGGTGGAAGTATTGGCGACGTAGACGACGTCGCGGTTGGCCGGGTCGACTTTCACTTCCGCGAAATCGTCGGCGCGGCCGCTCACCCGCGATTCGCTGTTGACCTTCTGCCAGCTCTCTCCGGCGTCCTCGGATCGAAAGAGCCCGCCCGCATGGGCCGAGGCTTGAACCACCGCGTAGAGCCGGTTGGGGTCGGAGGGAGCGACGGTGATGCCAATCCGGCCGAGACCTTCCGCAATCGTCGGAAGACCGCGCGTGAGCGGTTTCCATGTCGAGCCGCCGTCGGTGGAATGAAAGAGTCCGCTGCCCGATCCGCGATAGGAGTTGCCGTACTCCCAGGGTCCTTTTCGCGCGGCCCAGAGCACCGCGTAGAGATGCTGGGAGTTGGAAGGATCGAAACAGATGTCCATGGCGCCCGTGTCTTCGTCTTTGGAGAGCACCCTTTGCCATGTTTGCCCGCCGTCGGTCGACCGGAAGACGCCGCGCTCGGAATTGGGTCCGTACGGGTGTCCGAGGACCGCGACGAAGACGCGATTGACATCCTTCGGATCGATGAGAATCGCGGGAATCTGCCTCCCGTCGGACAGCCCCAGATGCCGCCACGTGCGGCCGCCGTCGGTGGATTTGTAGATTCCGTCGCCGACGGAAAGGTCGGGCCGCTGCAGGCCCTCGCCGCTTCCGACATAGATCACATTGGGATCGGAGGGGGCGACCGCGAGCGCGCCGATCGAGCCGGTCGGCTGGTCATCGAAGATGGGATCCCAGGTTCGTCCGTAGTCGGTCGACTTCCAGACCCCTCCGTTGTTGGGAGCCATGTAGAAAACGTTGGGTTGTCCGGCGACTCCGGAGACGGCGACCGTCCGGCTTCCGCGGTGGGGCCCGACCAGGCGCCAGCGCATCTCGCGCAGCAACTGGGGATCGAGGGATTGGGCCCTGACGAGCGAGGACGACACGAGAAGGAGAAACGCGCCCAGGGCCACGAGCCCGCCCGGTTTCGTTTTGCGCCGACGACAGATTTTCATGGTGCGGGAAGAATAATCCGCCCTTGGACAATCGAGGAGGGCTTCGGCGATCCGCCCCTGTTAAACTTCCCATACGAGGATCATCATCGAGGGCGGTTCTTTCATCTGGCGCTGCCATCGCCGGCTGGTGGAGAAGCGGGTTCGCCCCGGACGGGGGCGGTGCCCTCGAGCCAACCCGAAGAATCGAAGTTGAGCGGCGAAGAAGAGCAATCGGCCCATTCGGGCGCCCTCTCCGGATCCTTTTCGGAGACGCCGCTCTTCATCGTGCTTCGGCGGATCCAGAAAGAAAGGCTCTCCGGGACGCTCTCGGTCATTCGGGACGAACAGATGCGGCAGCTGTTCTTCGAGAACGGAGAGCTCCAGTCGGCCCGGTCTTCCCAGGAAGAGCATCGCATTGGAGCGACGCTCGTCCGCTGGGGCTACATCTCTCAGGCAGACCTCGAGAGCGCGCTCGCGGCGCAGCGCGAAAGCCGGCAGCGGATCGATCTCATTCTCATCGAGAAGGGGCTGGTCACGCGGGCGGTGATCGACAGCGAAGCGCGCCGCCAGATGGAGCAGATCGTCTTCTCGACTCTATCCTGGCCCGACGGCGCCTTTCATTTCGAGGCCGACACTGGACCGGTCGAGCTCGACGTCTCCATCTCACTCTCGCAGGAGATGATCATCGAGGGCATCCGCCGCATCCCCGAGAGCGAGCAGTTCCTGGACCTCCTCGGCGATCTCTCGGCGATTCCCACCCTGACGCGCGACCCGATGTCGTCCGGAGCGCTGCGGATGCTGCGCGACGCCGTCGGCGTGCTGGACCACATCGACGGCAAGACCAGCGCGCGACAGCTTCTCGAGTCGGTCTCGAGCGCGGGCACGGCGAAGATCCTCTACTCGCTTCTCTTCGCCGGCCTCATCGAGATGCATCCACCGCTGCGGTCGACCTCGGAGTCCGGAGCAATGAAGAGCGTTCTCGCCGGTTCCAAGCTCGACCTGCGGGATCGGGCTGAGAGAGCCGCAGCCGCGGCTGCGGCCGGAGAGCGGTCCGGCGCGATCGCGGCTGCCGCGGTGCCCTCCTCGGGAGAGAGCGCATCGGCGATCGCCGCGCGCTCGAGCCGCCAGCTCGTGCTGGACACCTACCGTCAGCTCGATTGGCTGTCTCACTACGACCTGCTGGGTGTCTCGCGTAAAGCGACTTACGACGAGATCGAGGAGGCGTATCGGGCGCGTGCGCGGCTCTTCGATCCGACCCTGAAAGCGCATCCCGAGCTCGTCGATCTCTGGCGGCCGCTCACCGTGCTTGCCAAGTGGCTCAAGGTCGCGCATGGCGTTCTCTCCAATCCGCTTACGCGCGACGCCTACGACCGCAAGATTGCCGAGGCGACGCCGGCGCGGACCGAGAAGCCGCCCGGATAGCCGCGCGAAACCGCGTGAAACGCGGTCAGCCGGCGCGTACGCCGTCGGGGACCGGAGCCTCCAGCAGCGCGAGGACGGGCGTGATGCCATCGGCGTAGCCGACGTCGAGCAGCATCCCTTCGGACGTCTCTCCCGCCATCGACCTCGGCTCGAGGTTCACGACGAAGAGAGATTGAAGCCCGGCGAGCTCCCCGGGATTCGCGCGCTCACCCTTGATGCCAGCGAGTATGGATCGGGTGTGATCGCCGAAGTCGACGATGAGCTTCACGAGCTTGCGGGATTTCGCGACCTCTTCGACGCGGCGGATCGTGCCGGCGCGGATATCGATGCGATCGAAGAGATCCTTGGAGATGGGCGCTTTGATCGGCGCGCGGGAGATGCTCATGAAGGAAGCCTAACCTCCCGCGGCGGTCGCCTTGGCGGCTTCTCCGGCGGCGCGTGTTTTGGGAGATGTGCTCGCATCCGCTGACCCTTTTTGTTCCGTCCCCGCCGAAACCACCCCAACAAGGGCCTTGCCTTCAAGACCTTCGCTCTCCCGAAGCCTTGGCCTTTCGCTTGCTACTCAGAGGTCAGGATCTTCGAGGGAATCGGAGGGAGTGTGTGATGGTGGAGGCCACTTTTCCGTTCACGGCGTACGACGTGTCGGTCGAACGCGATTCCCTCAAGACATGGGATCTCGGCGGAGACGGGATGGGGTACGCGGTGCAGCTCTCGGGTCCGGTCGATATCCGCTGGGCCCGCTGCTACCACTTGCTCCGAATTCAAACGCCTTCCTGCACCCGCTTTCACCTGGACAAAGAGAAGAAGATCGTATGGTTCGCCTGTCGTGCGAAAGACAAGGCTTCGGACCTTCAGCCCATCCTCGACTCGCTGGTCGGTCTCGTCACGTCGGCCAATGAGGAGGCGGAATCCCAGGCCTGGCAGGAGTGGGGAGAGCCGAGCGAGTCCACGTCGGTGAAGTAGAGACGAACGGCGGCGGCTAGGCTCGTCCGCCTCCGATCATCCAGTCGGCAAATTGCGCGAGGTCCCGAAACTCCCGGTCGGCGCCGCCGCGGGCGCCGGGAGGCTCTCCCTTCCGATTGATCCAGGCGACCGGAATACCGAGCTCTTTGCACGGCACGACGTCGTGGAAATAGCTCTGCGCGGCGTGCAGCCAGCGCGCCGAGCCCAGTCGCGACCGGGCTTCGAGGAAGTGGGCATGGCCCGGCTTGTAGGAGCGGACTCTCTCCGCCGTCACGACGAGATCGAAGGGAACCGCGAGGTGCCGGCGCGTGGCGGACAGAAGGTCCTCGTCCACGTTCGAGAGGATTCCCAGCTTCACGCCTGCCGACGCGAGGACCGCAAGAGAAGGATTCGTGTCCGAAAAGGGAGCCCAGGAGGGAAGGCTGTCGGGGAGAAATCCCGCATCCTCTTCACCCAACGGCCAACCGCACCGGCCGGCGACCCGGGAGGCGGTCCACCGCAACGTCTCGCGGTAAGAACGGTAAGGCCCCGCCTCGACCTCCGGCTCGATCGCGGCGTAAGCCGACAGAACCGAGCGCGGATCGAGCGCGCGGCCTTCGCGAGCCGCCGCGCGCACGAACGCATCGGCGATGCCGCATTCCCAATCGATGAGAGTTCCGTAGCAGTCGAACGTGACGAAGTCGTAGGGGCGCATGACGCTGGGACTCTATCGCCGCAAGAACGAAGGACAACTGGCGAGGCTCGACTTCACGCAAGCCTCGTCTCCGGAGAGTCGAGGCCTGAGCCCCAGGAGTCCTCCGTACTCGGACTCCAGTCCCGGTCGTGCTCGCGGGTTCCGCTCGATCAGCGGCTCGGTTGTCTTTTCTCCAGGTCGTCCAGGCGCTTTTCGATCTGATCGAGCCGCTCGCGAACGCCGTGGAGGTCGTCGAATTGGCCGAGCATCGGGCGAACCTGAGCCAGATCCGGCAACACCAGCGTCCGCTCATGGCGAGACGACGCCCGCTCCGCGACGGTCGCGGTCAGGGTCTTCGAAGCTCGATTACGAGAGACTTCGATCTTTACGGCATCGCCGGCCTTCTTGGCACGAACCATGCGCATCAGGTCGGAGACCGACTGAACCCGTTCGCCGTCGCTCCGGGTGATGATGTCGCCAACCTCGATGCCGGCCTTCGCCGCGGGGCTGTCGGTCTCGACCGAGCCGACGAGAACGCCTGAGTCGCGCGGCGCGCCGTAATGGGCCCGCAGGTCAGGAGTCATCTCGATCAGCTCGACGCCCAGGTAGCCGCGTCGGGCTCCGTGAGAGCTGCGCACCACGACCGGGTCGTCATCGTCGACGATCACGACCTTCGTCTTGGAGTTGGGCTCGTCCTCGGCCCGGGCCGACAGGGCGAGGGGAACGAGCATGCCGAGCGCCAGGGGGACTGCTTTCCAGTAGTTGCTGATCATTCCAACGACTCCTTTCGCCTGCGGAGACGCTGACTTCAGGCAAAGGTTTCGCCTCGGGAACCCGTGCCCAGACGCATTAGAATGCGGCTTTTTGAGGACGGAGGAACCCGTCGTGCCGCTCGAGATCGTGTCTCCGCGCATTCGCGGGTTCATCTGCACCAACGCACATCCCGCGGGCTGCGCCGCCTCCGTCGACGCGCAGATTCGGCGGGCCGAGAAGGCCGGATCCGGTGATCGCACGGGAGGGAACGGGCTCGTGATCGGTGCTTCGACCGGTTACGGCCTCGCGTCCTGGATCGCGGGCGCGTTTGCGCACCGCATGTCCGTCCTCGGCGTTTTTTTCGAGCGCCCTCCCTCGGAGAAAAAGACGGCCACGGCCGGCTACTACAACGCGGCCGCCCTGGCGCGCCGCGCCGGGGAGAAGGGAGTGCGAGTCGCCGCCGTCAACGGAGACGCCTTCTCACATGCGGTCAAGAGAGAGGTGCTCGACCGTGTGCGGCGCGAGTTCGCGCCGCTCGATCTCGTGATCTACAGCCTGGCCTCGCCCGTGCGCGTCCATCCCGACGACGGCCGCACGATTCGCTCGACCCTCAAGCCGGTCGGAAACCCCTATACGACGAAAACGATCGACCTCGACCGAGACCGAGTCACCGAGATCACGCTCGAGCCGGCTTCGCCGGAAGAGATCGCGGATACGGTCGCCGTGATGGGAGGCGACGACCTCTCCCGGTGGATGCGCGCTCTCTCGGAGGCCGGGCTCCTCGCGCCGCAAGTCCGCCTCCTCGCCTATTCCTATGTGGGTCCGAGGGTGACCTGGCCGATCTACCGCACGGGGACGATCGGCCTGGCCAAAGCGGATCTCGAAAAGACAGCGCGAGAGCTCGACGCCGCGCTCAAGCCCGCGGGTGGACGAAGCCTTGTCTCGGTCAACGCCGCCGTCGTCACTCAGGCATCCTCCGCGATCCCCGGCGTCCCGCTCTATCTGGCGATCGCCAACAAGATCCTGTCCGAGAAGGGCCTCCTCGAGCGCCCGATCGACCAGATCTTGCGGCTCTTCGCCGATCACGCGAGACCCGGAAAGACCGCCTCGCTCGACGACGAGGGGCGGATTCGCATGGATGACCGCGAGATGAGGCAGGACGTCCAGGAGCTGGTCGCCGAGCGATGGCGCGCGATCACGACCGACACGCTTCCGGTCCTCGCGGACCTCCAGGCGTTCAAACACGAATTTCGCCGGCTCTTCGGGTTCGAAATCGACGGCGTCGACTATCAGGCGCCTGTCGAGATCGACGTGGCGCTCTAAAGTTCCCTGTTTCGCGCGCGTCGGCACTATGCCAGAACTGATATAAGACCCGCGGCGCGGTTCCTGGGCCCACCTCGACGCCTCGGGATGTCAGAGGTGTCTTCTTCCGGAGACGCTTTCCCGCGACGCGCGCGGCGGAAACACCGTCGCTGGAGTAGTTTGGAAATGGGGTGATTCCGAAAACGCACGGCACGGGAGTTGCGATTGCTTCTGGCGGAGGCAACGGCTATGACGACGAAATCAAAGAAATATCTGGTCATCGGGACGCTCGCCCTGGCGATGCTGTTCTGCGGTCCCGCGACGTCGAAGCTCTTCGCCTGGAGCGGCGGTCCGCACGTCTCTTTCTACGGAAGCTTCCCGGTTCCCTTTGGAAACATCGTGGTCTCGAGCGGCGCTCCGTACTACGGCTATCCGGCTCAGGCCTACGCGTACCCGGCTCCGGTGTACGCTCCGTACGGGTACCCGTACTATCCCTATCGAATCGTGCGCGTTTTCGTCCGAGCGCCGTATCCGCACTGGATCCATCGCCGGGTTTACGCCCCTCGCCACGGCTACCGGCGTCCCTACTGAGTCGGCTGAGACTCTCGGCCGGCGGGGCTTGACCTCCCGGCCGAGAGCCGACAGAGTGGGAGGATGCGAAGGGCGTTCTTAGTCCTCGCGCCTTTCCTGGTTCTCCTCGGCTGCAGGAACTCGGACAACATCACCAATCCGATGCCGACGTCGACACCGTTGATCGCGACGCCGATCTTTGCGGTGACCCCAGGCGTTTTTCCGACCCCCACCACGCGGACTCCCGGCACGCCGCTTCCCACGATCGCCGTCTCTTCACCCACACCCGCGCAGACTCAGCCGCCCCCTTCGGCCACCCCGGTGATTCCGACCGCGACGCCATCCTTCCTGTCACCGACCTCGATCTTGCAAACCGGCACGCCGATTTTCCAGACGCCGACACCGATCGCCACCGAGACGCCCATCTTTCAGACGCCGACGTCGATCTTTCAGACTCCGACGCCCATTTTCCAGACGCCGACACCCATCTTTCTGACGTTTACTCCGCTTCCCCTGACGCCGACGACGGGTCCATAGGGACGCAGGTGGTAAGTGGCAGGAGGTAGGTCGTAGGGAAGGTTCCCTACCCACGTCCCCTCCTTCGTCCTATGTCCTCCCAGATCAGTCGGTGCTCTTCTGGGTCGAGTAGCTGTCGGAGGATTCGACGGAGAACTTGCGGTAGTCCGAGTATTCGCTCTTGGCGTCGATCGAAACGCCCTTAACCAGAAAGAATCGGGCGCTTCCGCGCCAGTGAGCGAGCGCCGGCAGCCAGATCTCGTCGTTGATCTTGTGGCGCTCGAAGTAGACCCGTGCGCCTGGCTTCAAGCGCGCGACGATGCCGAAACCGAACGAGAGGGTGTCGATGAGCTCGCATTCGATCCGGGCCACCTGATGATCCGCCTCGTCGATCCATGCTCGACCCCGGAACTTCTTGAGGATCTTTCCGGCCTTGCCCGTCGGATTGGCATCGGGTCGGGGATCGAATCGCATGAGGATCGTGCTGCGGCCGTCGAGCATCTCCCGATCGACGATCGTGATGTTGTAGACCTCGAACACTTGCGCAGTGACGGCTTCCTCCTGTCGCCGGCGCTCCAATTCCCGCTTTTGCCGGGCGTTGGGTCCTTCGCTCGCAAGCTTTCGGACCTGCTTGTCCGCCGCGATCGTCTGTTTGCGGTCCTGCTCCGCCTGCTCGGCAGCCGGGATCGGGACTCCGTCGCGGACGACGAGCTTGCGGTAGGTCTGCCCGGGTTCGAAGGAGGGATAGACCTCGTAGACCTCCGCCTTGGTCTTCGTGATCTGGCCCTTTCCGTCGAGCCGGTGCTCGGTGAGCTTCTCGGTGAACGTGTATTGAGACAGGAGCGCTTCGTCGCTTCTCAAGTGTCGCCGCACCTCTTTGAGAAAGGGGCGGATTTCCGGCAGCGGCGCGGAGGCCGGGGTTTCCTGCGCGAGGGCGCCCTCGGCAAACGCGCCTGCCGATGCCGCGGCGAGGAGCAGCGGAAGGCACGGAGCAAGTCTCATTAAAAGGGCCAACATACGGGATGCGCGAAGAAGTCCCGGAGCCGGCGGCCGAGTCGATTTTCCTCGGCAACCTGTTAGAGTTCCGCCCGCGTTTTGCCCGCAAGGAGTCCCGCAATGAAGACCGTGACGATTTTCTTTCTCGTGGGCGCCATTCTGGGCGCCGCGGCGGCGACGCTGATCGTCCCCCCGACTTTGTCCTGGTACAACGAAGCGGGCTTTCTCTCGCAGTCCGGGCAGACTTCCCAGGTGCAGGCTCTCGTGAACATTCCTCAAGTCATTCGGTACGCGACGACCCGACTCATCCGGGGACAGCTGATCGGAGCCGGGATCGGCGCCGTCGCTTTTCTGATCCTCGGAATCATCATGGCATCCAAGGGCCGGACTCGCTCCGCGCAGGTGTCGGCTCCGCGGCCCAGCTGAGACGGATCGAAAACTCCATGCGCAAAGCCGGACTCGGAATCCTGGTCGTGATCGCGGCCACCGCCTGCAACCCCCAGACAGGAACTGTCGAGCCGATCGTGATCGACTTGAGCCATCGAGAGCCTTCCGCGACGGCGACTCCGAGCCCGACTCCGGCGCCGACTCGCACGCCCGCGCCGGCCCTCCGTGCCGAACCATCGCCGGCCGCTGCGGCGGCACCCACCACGGCCCCGGTCGCTCCGCCGACGCCCCTTCCGGCAGTCGCCGCGCCGGTCGCCGCCCCCGCGCCGGCGGGATCCCCGGCGGTCTCGGCGGCGGGACCCGAGCAGGTCGTCGATCGGCAGCTCGACGCCTTCAACCGGCACGACCTCGAGGCGTTCGTTTCCACCTACGCCCCCGCCGCGATTCTCTACGACCATCCGGACAAGGTGCGGCAATCCGGAGCGGCGGAAATTCGGAAGACTTACGGAACGCTGTTCGGAGGAAATCCCACGCTGCAGGTCACGGTCTCGTCCCGAATCCTTCAGGGCCCGTTCGTCGTGGACCACGAAACGGTGACGGGAATCACCGGCTCACCTCCGAGTACGCAGGTCGTGATCTACGAAGTCTGGGACGGCAAGATCACGAGACTCTGGATTCTCAAGTAACTCTCGGTTCGGCCGTCTCCCCGCCGTTTATATCAGATCTGATATCAAGCGCTCAGAGGACTCTCACTTCCTCAACAACTTGAACGCGTGGTTCCAGGAACCGCTGCGGGTCCCGTAGACAACCCAGAGGATGCACAACGGCTCGAGGAGCCTCGCTCCCTCGATGCCGCCGATGTCGAGCGAAGGCCAGCCGAACGCATGAAGGATGTCGACGACCGTCTTCTTCGCCTCGGCATCGTTGCCGCAGATGAACATGTCCGGCGGCCCTCCGGGAAAGTGAGGGTTGACCATGTGAGCGTTGCCCACGGTGTTGAAG
The DNA here is from genome assembly GCA_036518075.1 of Thermoanaerobaculia bacterium. Classification (GTDB taxonomy): domain Bacteria; phylum Acidobacteriota; class Thermoanaerobaculia; order UBA5066; family Gp7-AA6; genus DATDNV01. Next base: position 6,695 of record DATDNV010000605.1, on the reverse strand, counting down.
GCTTTGACGACGCGGCTCCGGGGAAGCCATCGCTGCACCTGCTCGCCGCCGGAATCGGTGTGGCCCAGCGCCAGGGCGGGCGGCGCGTTGGGCGTGAACACGAGAGGATTGGTCGCGTCGATGACCACCTTGCCCGCGAGGTTGTCGGGACCCGCGAGCTTGAGTGCGTTCTCCGTGCCGTTCCAGATCGTGGCGATGACCGCGACGTCCGCGAACTTCGCCGCGTCCGCGAACGTGCCGGCCGAGGCCTTCGGGCCGGCCTTGGCCGCCCAGGCCAGGGCCTTCTCGTTCTTCGCGTCGCGCGAGCCCATCTTGACCTCGTGGCCGAGCGCGGCAAACCCGTTGCCCAGAGCCCTGCCGACTTCGCCGGTGCCCAGGATTCCGATCTTGGCTTTGGCCATGTTCACCTCGACTGCCGCGGACGGGACGCCGTTGCGATCAACCGATCTCGCCCAAACGCCCGTTCTGAAAATCTTCGAAGGCCTGAATCAACTCCTGACGTGTGTTCATGACGAACGGTCCATACCGGGCGACGGGCTCGCGCAGCGGAACGCCTCCGATGAGAAGCAGCCGCACGGAGGAGTCCGAGGGCGCGGAGATCTCGACTTCCTCGCCGTCTTCGCGGAAGAGCACGAGGTCGTGCGGCTTCGCCTCGTTGCCGGACGCGAAACGCGCGCGGCCCTCGACGACGTAGGCGAAAACGTTGAAGCTCCGCGGAACGCGTTGCCGAAAGTGCGCGCCCCGCTGGAGCGCGACGTCGAGATAGAGGATAGGAGTCCGCGTCTCGATCACGGCGCGCTGGCCGAGCGACTCTCCGGCGAGCACCCGGACCGTCACCCGGCCGTCTTCGCTTCTCCCGACGGGAATCTGGTCAGCCGGAATCTCCTGGTATCGAGGCGGGGTCATCTTTTCGCGGGACGGCAGGTTCACCCAGAGCTGGAAGCCGTGCATCCGGCCGCCCTTCTCGAGGAAAGACCGCTCCGGCATCTCCGAATGCACGACGCCCGAGCCCGCGGTCATCCACTGCACGTCTCCCGGACCGAGCTTGCCTCGGTTGCCCCGTGAGTCCTTGTGCTCCATTCGGCCGGAGAGAAGGTAGGTCACCGTCTCGAAGCCTCGGTGCGGATGATCGGGAGCGCCTTTGGCTTCGCCGGGCGCGAGATCGGAGGGACCCATCTCGTCGAGCAGGAGAAACGGGTCGAACGAGTCCAGGGACGGCGTTGGAAAAGGGCGATGAACCAGAAAGCCGCCCCCTTCCAGGGTCTCGATGGCCGGAACGATGCTTCGAATCGATCGGGTGGTCGTCATCCGTAGTCTCCGCCCTTCATATAGACGCGCAGACCGAGAAGAGTTTCCGAGCCAGTAGGATTCGGGCCCCACGGACCGCCACAGCCTCGCTGCTCTCGTCGTCTGGGGAGCGATCCTGAGCGCCGCGTATTTCGCGGCGACTCGCAGCCGCCGCGGATCGTGGGTCGTGGCGGCGGGCGTCGTGAGCGACTGGTTTCTCACGAGGCCAAGAGAAATCCGATGAGCCTCGGCCGCATCCTAGCCGCGTTCTCGTCGCGAGAGAGGGGAGACGACAGGCGCCGCGAGACCGGCGCCTCCGGACGGTTCGTCGCGGCTCCACGCGGTTCGCGTCGGGGTTCCCGTCGGAGCCGATGCGATCTCGATCCCGGAGCGGGTCGGAAGCAACGGAAGTCGGATCACCACCTCGAATCCGTCGGGCCGCTCGTCGCGGAGAAACTCGTACCGACTGCCGTAGATCAAATTCAGCCGCTCGCGGATGTTGGAGAGCCCGATTCCATGCGAGTGGTCGGCCGGTCCCTCCGCGTCTCCTCCGGCCGTGTTCCAGACGCGGAGCTCGAGAGAGTCGTTCTGCCGCCTGCAGGAGATCTCCACTCGACCGGAACCGCGGTGTTTCGAAATGCCGTGCTTGATCGCGTTCTCGACCAGCGGCTGTAACAGCAGGCTCGGAATCGCGGCGTCGCGCGCCGATTCGTCCACGTGAAAACGGATCTCGAGTCTCTCGCCGAATCGCGCCTTCTGAATCTCCAGGTACTTCTTCAGGAATTCGATCTCCTCCGGGAGCGGCACCAGAGCGGTTGCGTCGCGCTCGAGGCTCGCCCGCAACAGGTCGCCCAGCAGGACGAGAGTGCGGGAGGCCGCATCCGGATCCTTGTAAATGAGCGGCAGGATGACGTTGAGGGTGTTGAAGAGAAAGTGGGGCTGGAGCTGAGCCTTCAGCGCCCGCAGACGCTCCGCGGCGAGCTGGGTCTGCATCTGGGCGGATGCGAGCCGCGCCCGGTGAATCGCGGCCGCGGTCGCGGCGAGGCCGGCCGCCAGCAGGCCGAGGAACCAGCCCGTCCGATAAAAATGCGGAGCGACGCGGAACGCGAACACTCCGCCGCCCTCGCTCCAGGGAGTTTCTCCAGCCCGTGCCTGCACTCGAAACCGGAAGTCGCCGGGAGGAACGTTGGTGTAGTAGGCGGTCCGTCGCGTCCCGGCGTTCACCCAGTCCCGGTCGAGGCCTTCGAGCCGGAATCGAAAGATCGCCTTCTCCGGAGCGCGGAGATTCAAAGCGGTGTAGTGAAACTCGAAGCGCTCCTTCCCCGGGGAAAACTTCGGCGTCGCAGGGATGGCCACCGGCTCGCCGTCCGCGAGGACCTCCTCGATCGCGACCTGCGGCGCAGCGGTCTCCTGCAGCGCCTTTTCGGGATCGACGACGACCGCGCCGCGGACCGTCGGGAACCAGAGATGTCCGTCGCGTGTCTTCCAGCCGGCCGGCTGATACGACCCGTTGCATTCGCTCTCGCGCATCCCGTCCGTTTCGTCGTACGAGTGCGACACGACCGAAGCCGTCTTGCCGTCCGCGAAGCGATGGAGCTCGGTCTTGCTGACGCGGAAGACGCCGCGGTTGGAGCTCATCCAGAGGTTGCCGCGGCCGTCATCGAGGATACGGAAAATGACGTCGTCGAAGAGACCCGAGTGCGTCGTCGCCGCGACCCATCGCCCGTCCCGAAGGCGATAGAGACCCTGACCGGCGGTGGCCAGCCAGACGGTTCCGTCGCTCTCGGGAAGGATGTCGTAAATGAATGCCTTGTCCAGCGGCCCCCGCGGTGCCGGGAGGATCTTTCCGTCCACGATGCGATCCACGCCGCCGCCCATCGTTCCCAGCCAGACGCTCCCATCGGGAGCGGGCACGATCGCGCAGACCCGGTCGTTCGTCAGGCCGTCCGCGACGCGGTACGCGTCGATCCGCCCTTCGCGAAAACGGGCGAGGCCGCCAGCCGTCCCGATCCAGACATTGCCTTGCGCGTCTCCGGCCAGAGACAGCACGAGATTGTTGGGGAGTCCCTCCTTCGTCGTCCATGCGGACCAGCGGCCGTGGTCGTATCGATTGAGACCTTCGCGCGTTCCGACCCAGATCGCGCCGCTTCCGTCTTGATGGATCGACCAGACGCGGTCGCTGAGGAGGCCGTCCCGCTTGGTGAATCCCGTGATCGCGCCCGCATGCACGCGATTCAGTCCTCCGCCGAGAGTCCCGATCCAGAGATCGCCCTCCCGATCCTGGAACACCGGCCGGATTTCGTCGCTGGTGAGTCCTTCGGGAGTTCCCCACGGCACGAACGAGCCTTCGCGCAAACGATGCAGTCCGCCGGAGGTGCCGGCCCAGATGTTTCCCGCGGAGTCCTCGCTCAACGACAGCACGGTGTCGTTGACCAGACCGTTCTTCGTCGACAGAGTCGAGAACTTCCCTTCCCGCCAGCGCTGAAGCCCGCCGTCCACGGTGCCGATCCAGAGATTGCGGTCCCGATCGAGGCGTAGCGAGACCGCCGCATCGCTCGAGAGACCGTCCTTCTTGCCGTAGGCGACGATCGTCCCGCCGCTCACGTGGTCGATGCCGTTGCGAGTCGCGACCCAGATCCCCTCCGATCCGTCTCCGCAGATCGCGGTCACTTGATCGTTGGAGAGCCCGTTCGCCGTCGTCCATCGTGTGAACTGTCCCTGGAAAAAGCGGTTGAGCCCTCCGCCTCGTGTTCCGATCCAGACCGCGCCACCGGCGTCGATGAAGATCGCGCGCACTTCGTCGTTCGAGAGGCCCTGAGCGGTCGTCAGGAACTCGAAGCGATCGTTGCGAAGCTTCGCCACGCCGCCGTGGAATGTCCCGACCCAGAGTGTGCCTTCGCGGTCTTCCGCGATCGCGCTGACGATCTCATCGGTCAGCCCTTCCGCAGACCCGTAGCGGCGAAAGCGTCCCTCGGCATATCGGACCAGGCCGCCGCCCATCGTTCCGATCCAAAGGGTTCCATCCCGGCTCTCGAACAGAGTCGTGATGTTGTGACGCTCGAGCTCCGGCGTGTTTTTCCGGTCGAACACGGTGAAGCGGACACCATCGAACCGCGCGAGGCCCTCTTCGGTTCCCACCCACAGATACCCGTCGTGTCCGGGCGCAATCGCGGTCGCGGATGACTGTGGAAGTCCCTGGCGGCGCTGCCAGAGGTCGAGACCGAATTGAGTCAACGCCCGATTCGGATCGAGAGACAGGAGGGGAGACGCTGAAAGAACGGAGATCGCCACCGACCAGACGAACCTGGCGGGCCGGCCGGCGCGGCCGGGCGAACGGAGGCGGGCGGCGATGGTTCTCGCCGGCGGGCTCGAAGCGCTGTTGCGGCTCGACCGGCCGCCAATCTGTGCTCCTCGAAACATCTCTTTTCCGAAACTGTATATGTTATCGAATACCGCGTTTCGGTCGGCCCGGACGAGACGCCGGAAGGCCGGAGAAAGCGGTCACGAGATGCCATCTCTCACGGAAGCGGAGATCCGCTCATTGGAAGCGATGGGCCTCGAGGTCCTCGACCCGCGCGTTTCTCATCGTCAGCTTCGATGCCGTCTATGCGGCGCCACCTGGAGGCCGAAGCGGCGCACCGACGGCCGCCTCGACGACACGCAGTTGCGATGCTGGCGCGGATGCCGTCCGGAAAGGCCGGACCCCGAGAAAATTTGACTCTGCTACGATCGAGAGGATGAAGAAGCGAGCATTTCTCCTCTTCGTGCTCGCGGCCCTCGCGGCGTCGGTATCGCTGGCGTCCACCTCCGCTTCCCCTCGGGACGTTCTTCCTTTCATCGCGGACGATTACCCCAAGGCGCTCGCGGCGGCCCGGGCTCGGTCGGTCCCGATCTTCGTCGAAGCCTGGGCGCCCTGGTGACACACGTGCCGCTCCATGAGGGCGTTCGTCTTCACGGACCCCTCCCTCCAGCGGCACGCCGGACAGTTCGTCTGGCTTTCGATCAACACGGAACGGGCGGAGAACGCCCCTTTCCTGGCGAAGTATCCGGTTCAGGCCTGGCCTTCCTTCTTCGTCATCGATCCCCGGAAGGAGACTGTGGCGATTCGCTGGGTCGGCGGCGCGACCGTGCCGCAGCTGGAGAAGCTGCTCGCCGATGGCCGCCGGTCGGTTCACGCTCCCGAGCGCGGAGTTGCCGAGGCCCTCGCGCGTGCGGACCGGCTGTACGGAGGAAGCAAGAACGCCGAGGCGGCCGAGGCGTATCGCGAGGCTCTGAGGCAGGCGCCGCCCGGCTGGCCGCAATACCCGCGCGCCGTCGAGTCGCTTCTCTATGCCCTCGCGCGCCAGCACGACGCAAAAGGATGTGCGAGAACGGCGCAGGAGGCGTACTCGAAGCTCGCGCACACGCCTTCCGCCGCCAACGTCGCGGCGAGCGGGCTCGATTGCTCGCTCGACCTGCCGGCGGACGATCCGGATCGCGCCGCGCTCATCTCTGAATTCACGCGCGCATGCCGGGATCTCGTCGCGAACCCGCCTTCGTACGTCGCGGCAGACGACCTGTCCTCTGTCTATCAATCGCTCGTCGGCGAGCGGGAGGCGGCCCATGATGCGGAAGGAAAGACGCAAGTCCTCTCAGACTGGGCACTCTTTCTCGAGGGAGTGGCTGCCCGCGCGAAGAGTCCCGAAGGCCGGTCGGCGTTCGACTCGCACCGGTTGACCGCCTATCTCATGCTGAACGCTCCCGAGCGCGCGATTCCGATGCTCGATGCGTCGGAGAGAGATTTTCCCGACGACTACAATCCTGCCGCGCGTCTGGCGGTCGCTTACAAGGCCATGAAGCGATACGACGACGCGCTGGCCGCCTCCGACCGCGCTCTGGCGAAGGCTTATGGACCCAGGAAGATCTTGATCCTGAACAATCGGGCGGACATCTATGCCGCCCGCGGAGATTCGGCAGCGGCGCGCCGAACGATCGAGGAGGCTCTCCGGTTCGCCGAAGCATTCCCGGCCGGGCAGCGTTCCGACACGCAGATCGCCTCGCTCAAGAAAAAGCTGGAGCAGATGCCGTGACGGGAAGGAGCAGGTAGCGAGGAGCAAGGAGCGAGAAGCAGGACAGGCTCAGGGATCATGGCGAACTTGTAAATCTCGAGCTCGGAACTGTTCTAGGCTCCCAGCGTGGACAAGGGCGAGTCACTCGTTTCGCCTGCCCGCGTCAAGCTGGCGCGGGCGATCGCCATTGCCGCGGACCTGACGCAAATCGTCATCTTCCCGGCCTTCGCTGCGGGAGGCATCTCTCCCTGGGACGATGTTCTCGACGTCGCCGTCGCGGGTCTGATGTCCTGGCTCATCGGATGGCATTGGGCATTTCTCCCCACTTTCGTGTCGGAGCTTGTCCCTTTTTGGGACCTG
>DATDNV010000604.1:0-8562 GCA_036518075.1 Thermoanaerobaculia bacterium | reverse complement strand
TCTGGCTCAAGCAGGTGCCCTTCCTCGAAGCCGCGATCGTCGCCGCGGGGCTGCCGCTGCGAGCTCTGGCCGGCGCCTATTTGGCAGAGCGGCCAGCGTCTCCGTTTCTCATGGGATGCGCCTACCTGCTCGCCCTGTTCCTCGTCGTCGGAAAACGGCAATGGGAGCTGCACCATGCCGGCGTCACGTCCTCGGCCGAGCATCGGGCGGTGCTCGCTTCCTACCGCGCGGAGGGGCTCGATTTTCTTTTCGTCGTCACGGCGTTGACGACGGTCGCCGCCTATTCCGCCTACAGCGTCGTTCCGTCGACCTTCCAGATGCACGCGGGCCGCTCGTTCGCGCCGACGATCCCCTTCGTGGTCCTGGGAATTGCCCGCTACGTGCGCCTCGTCTATCGCCGGGGCGGCGGCGGCAATCCCACGCAGGCGCTTCTCATTGACGATCCGTGGCTGCTCCTGATCGTCCTCGGCTGGGTCGCTACGGCCGGATGGATCATCTATGGGCACTGAGAAGGCGCCCCGGCTCGGCGTGGGCTTCCTCGCGTACAACGAAGAAGCCCTCATCGCGAAGACGGTGGAAGAGGCGGTCGCCGCCCTTTCCGCGATTCCCGGCCTCGACTGGCGCGTGCTCGTCGTGAACGACGGCAGCCGCGACCGCACCGGCGAAATCGCCGAAAGCCTCGCCAAGAAGGATCCGCGGGTGCTCGTCGTCCACCACGACGGCAACAAGGGCTACGCGGTCGCGACCGAAACGGCCCTGCGATCCACTCCGGGCGAGGTGGTGATGGTCGTGGACGGAGACGGACAGCACACGCTGGCGGACGCGCCCGCGTTTCTCACCGCGATCGATCAGGGAGCGGACGTGGTGTTTGGCTGGAAGAAAGAGCGCCACGACCCTCTGCCGCGTCTCGTGCTCTCGAAGGGTCTGAATCTCCTGTCTCGCTGGATCCTGGGCTCGCCGCTCCACGACATCAATGGGGGCTGCCGCGCGTTCCGCCGCGAAGTCGCCCGGCGGATCGACATCAAGCATCGCATCAACTTCGTCGGCGACGAGATCTACGCGCGCTGCCGGATCGCCGGCTGGAAGGTATCGGAGGTCGTGGTCCGCCACTTCCCGCGGGAAGCGGGGCAGTCGATCCACCGGCCCTGGAAGATGCTCGGGACGATTAGCCGGGTGATCCGGTATCTCTTCGATCTGCGCGAGGAAATCTCACGATCCGAGAAGCTCAAACGCGTCGTCGTCACGAGGTCTCATTGAGGGGAACGGTCATCCTGGGCGCCGGCCCGACGGGCCTCGGCGCCGCCTACCGGTTAGTCGAGCGTGGGGAGAAGGACTTCGAGATCTTCGAGCGCGCCCCTCGGATTGGCGGGCTGGCGACGAGCTTCGAGGACGGCCAGGGGTTCACCTGGGACGTTTCGGGGCACATCATCTTTTCGGGATACCCCTACTTCAACGCGTTTCTCGACCGCATGCTCGGAAAAGACGGTGTTCGGCGGATCGAACGGGAGAGCTGGATCAAGTTCGAAGACCGCTATGTCCGCTATCCCTTCCAAAACCATCTCTCCTCACTGCCCGAAGAGGCGATGATCGAGTGTCTGGTCGGCTTGATCGAGTCCCAGACGATCGACCGAGACCGCGCGTTCACCAACTTCGAGGAGTGGGTGCTCGCCAAGTTCGGAGCGGGCGTCTCGAAGCACTTCATGAGCCCCTATAACCTCAAGGTCTGGTCGACGCCATTGAACCGGATGGGCTTCTACTGGATCGCCGAGCGCGTCTCGGTTGTCGACTGGAAGAAGGCGCTCGAGACGACGCTCGCCCCCAAAGTCACCGACTGGGGACCCAACGCGACGTTCGGTTATCCGGCCACACACGGGACGGTCGGACTCTGGCTGGCGGTTCTTCCATATCTGGGAGACCGCGTGCGGCTGCACAAACGTGCGGTCTGCATCGACGAGGAGAAGCGCGAGATCGAGTTCTCCGACGGAACGAAGCGAGCGTATGACCGTCTCCTCACGACGCTTCCGCTCGATTCGCTCGTCCCGCGTCTGCGCCACGCGCCGGAACAGGTGCGCGCCGCTGCCAAGAAACTCCTCTTCAACCGTCTCTTTTCCGTCGGCATCGGCCTCGAGCGCCCGTCTCCGTCGCCGAAGAACTGGGTCTACTTTCCCAACCCCAAGACCCCCTTCTACCGGCTGACCTATCTCTCCAATTACTCGCCGCAGATCGTCCCGGGTGGAGACACTTCCCGGTATTGCTCGCTTCTGACGGAGACGACCTATTCGCCGTTCCATCCGCTGCCCTCGGGCAACTTCGTCAAGGCGGTCCTGGAGGGCCTCGTCGCGGAGAAGATTCTCGAACCCTCCGACATCTCCAAGGTCGCCACGACCTACCTGATTCACGCTGGCCATGCCTATCCGATTCCCTCGATCGACCGCGACGAGGCGTTGGCCGTCATCCAGCCGTACCTCGAATCGAAGGAGATCTACTCGCGCGGCCGGTTCGGGTCCTGGAAATACGAGATCGGCAACCAGGACCATTCGATGATGCAGGGAGTCGAGCTCGTCGACCGCTGGCTCGACGGCACGGAGGAGAAAGTCTTCCGGAGTTAGTTCTATATCAGATCTGATATAGAGCTATGATTTTCCTTCGAGAATCGCGCAGCTCAGGTCCGCTTCCCTGGGAGGCACGCTCCGGCCGGGCCTTGATGAGCCTCTGCCTGGCCGTCGCTGGTCGCTCGGTCGCAGATCTTTGAGCCAAGAGACTGCACGCACCGCGCTCCCTCGCTCATCGCCTCCAGCGGGAAGCGGCTCTTCACCGCGCTCGCTCCATCTCTGATTTGGAGCGGGAAGCCAGGGCGGGTGACGCCGGACGAAGGCCTCGCGTGCGCGCGGAGGGACCCTCCCTCAGTCTCTCCCTCCCATCTGGCCGCAGCGCGGCACGCGAGGTGGCCGGCGGCAGGACCCGCCCGCCTCTAATGAGCGGAAACGAGCGATTGATTGGCACATGAAGCGACCTGGCGCCGATGTCATTAGTCGCAGAGACGCGGCAGCGTCGGCGACTCCCAGAGCTTGAACCGCACTTCCCCGATGGTCGTCCGCACGGGGCAGGGAACCTTGCCGAGAGTGACGAGCTCCTGCTCGATCGGCTGGCGCCAGTCTTCCCGCATCCCGGGCCACACGACGACGAGAACCGGATCGGGACGGATCGCGGCTCGCGCCGATTCCGCGAGCGTCGGCGCCGAGACCTCGATCTGGTCGAAGTGCGCTTCGTCCGCCAGCAACCCGTAGGTGCCGACCAGTCCGCGCAGCCCCTCGGCGTTCCATGAGGAATCGGTCAGGATGAGGAGCTTCTTCGCCGGAGCCGGGGATCGCTTCTGGATCGACTGCTCGAGCCGCACGACGAGCACTTCGCCGCCCTCGTACCCGGTCGATCGGCGGGGAGAGACGACGTAGGCCTGATAGAGGTTGGCCGCCACCGCAGCCGCGAGCGCCGCGGCGAAGAAGACGGAGCCCGCCACGCGCGAGAGGCCCGTCCGCGTCCAGGTCTGGAGACGCGCGAGCCCGATCGACGCAAACAACGCCCACCAGGGCAGCATCATGAACATTCGAGTCGTCGGGGGATATTGGCGGTCGTGCGAGGCACCCACGAAAAAAAGAAGAAATCCGAACCCGATGATGAGGAAGGCCGCGAACCGGTCGCGGAGGGTGAGCCAGACGACGAGCGCGAGTCCGATCGCCAGGAAAGTCGCCGTCAACGCATCGACGTAGGAGACGGTGACGAAGTGGCTCTCCATCGGGATGATCGCCGGCGACGAGAACGCATAGATCAGGTTCTGGACGAAGTGGGTCACGATCGTGGCGGTCGATTTGACGATCTCGGGGTTGTACCAGATCGTCCCGGCTCTCTTGCTCGTGATGTAGGTCGGCTGCAGAGGCAAAGGAAAGATCGTCGCCAGCGACACGAACGCGGTGGTCGCCCACAACCCGAAGGTCCTCTTTGAAAACGGCGGCGCGAAGATCGCGATCGCGAGCAGCGCCAGCGGAAGCGCGTAGAGAGCCGCGGGGTAGACGTAGAAGCAGAAGGCCATCGCCAGCCCCAGGACGGTGAATGCCATGGCCCGCCGCGTCCGCACCGCCCACGAGGCGGCGGCGAGTACCACCGACATCGCGACGTAGGCCTGGAGCAGCGTGTATCCGATCTTCCCGAACGTCATGACGTAGTGAGACGATCCGAGCAGAATCGTCGCGGCGACGGCGGTGCGGCGGGCGAGGAAGGTCCGTGCGAAGCGAACGTAGAACCCCAGCGAGATTGCCGAAAGGTAGAGGCACGCGAATCGCCAGCCGAAGAGGTTGATCCCCACGATCTTCATGATGGCCGCCTGAAGAAGCGAGCCGAAGTAGGGGATGACTCCCAGGATCCCACCCTCCATCAGGAAGAGATGCGAGAGCACGTAGGAGGAAGGGTCGGCGCCGGCGATCCGTGACGAATGGCTCCAGTCGATGTACTCGTCGCCGATCAGCGCGTAGTTCCACGCGGTGATGCGCCAGACGTAGAACACGACGGCGACGAGGATGATCAGGGGGACCGGACCGGTCCGGCGAATCCGGAAGCAGAGAACCGCGGAGGCGAGCACGGCCGCGACCGCGAGCGGGGTCTCGAAGCGCCCGGTCGAGAAGTGGCTCGCGAGCCAGGCGAGGAGAAAAGCGTGGGCGGCGACGATCGAGACGACGTTCACCCACTTCTTTCGCCACAGCCGCGCCGCGGCGGCGGGAGCGAGCTCTCGGAGAACGGCGCCGACCGCGAAGGCGGCGAGGGCGGCGGCGAGCTCGACGCCCGGCAAGCGATGGAGGACGACGGCTCGGAATGCGAGCCAGAGGATGGCCGCCGCGGCGAGAATCTGAAGGCCCGACCCGATCCGCCGTTGCGTCCGGCCGGTTCGCAGCGCCCGGCCGCGCCTGGAAAAGGCGCAGTCCCTCTTCCAGTCTGCCTGGCCGTCGCGGCGGCGAAAGAAGAACAGGATCACCAGGAGAAGCTGGCCGGCGGCGAGCGCGAGGGCATACGTGGGCAGGTTGAAATTCCAGAGAAACGGAAAGCGATCCGAGTAAAAGGAGAAGAGCTCGGTGTGAATGCCCTTCTCGAACCAGCGGTCCCGCAGGACGAGATATGGACCAACTCCTCCCAGAACCAGGGCAGCCGTCAGAAGGGAGAGAGAGCCGGTCCGTCCAGGAGATCGGCCGGCGCCTCGGGCGTTCGCGGCGGATCTCAAACGGGGGGCATCCCCGCGGGCGACGCTCGCCGGGACGCATAGAGAAAGCCGAGCTCCCGCCAGACCGGGCTCGGCCTCGTGCGAACCTGGAACCCCCGGGCTTCCAGGAATCGCGCCATCTCTTCGTGCGTATGTCGGGTGACCGCGTCGTGGTACTCCATGGCGATGTGGCCGATCCGGGAAAGCGTGGCCTCGTCCGCGGCGAACAGGATGCCGTACTCGGCGCCTTCGCAGTCGATCTTCAGAAAATCACAGCGCTTCGACGGAAGCCTTTCGAGCGCAGCTGCCAGAGTCACCGCCGGAACGCGAATGGGGACCGCGATCGACTTCGCTCCGTCTCCCGCCGTCCGGTGCTGGCCGGAAAGGCCCGTCACCGTGTAGAGGTCGAGAGTTCCGGCGTGGCCGGCCACCGCTTCCGGAAACGCCTGCACGTTCGTGACTCGATTGAGCTGCACGTTTTTCTGGAGCAGGGCGAACGATTCCGGAAGGGGCTCGAAGGCATAGACGGTCGCCCCGGGGCAGTCGCGCGCGACGCGCACCGCGAAATCGCCCAACCCGGCTCCGATGTCGAGCACCGTCCAGCCGTTCCGGACGGCGACCGCGCCTCTCTCGTAGTCGCGGTCGAGGCATGATTCCTTCAGGATCCAGACCTCCATGCGGGTGCGGACGAAAAAGCGCGCACCGCTGCGGAGCTCGACCTCGATCGGGCGGCGCACCGGCAGACCGAGAAAGAGCGCCACGATGCGCAAAGGATTCTTCATCCGGAAAAGGATCGTGGGAATCGACGTGAGGTAGTAGATCCATCGCGACAGCCCGCGGCTTCCGGTGCGCGGCGTCGTCTCGGGTCGGTTCGCGTCCATCGATTCCGGCGTCAGCGCAGAAGGGCGTCGAGGCTCCACGAGAAGAGCCGGTGCGTCCCCCGGTCGGCGACCGTCACGTGCCCGAACGGATCGAGCGCAATGCCCGTCGGAAGCTTCCAGTCCTGCGCGGCTCTCCAGGATCGCTGCAGCGACCCGTTGAGGTCGTACTGAGCGACGCGCGTCCCCCACGAGTCGGTCACGAAGACCGTATCGGACGGTCCGACCGCGATGTAGGGCTCGGTGTAAAAGTCCTTCCAGCCAAAGACGCGGAATTGCCGCTGGAAGGTCCCGTCCGCGTCGAAGATCTGAACGCGCCGGTTGCCGGTGTCGGCGACGTAGATGTTTCCGGCGGCGTCGGCGGCGATGCCGACGGGCTCGACGAACTGACCCGGACCGGAACCGTTCCCGCCCCACTCGGAGACCTTCTTTCCCTCCCGGTCGAATCGCACGATGCGCTTGTTGCCCGTGTCCGCCACGTACACGAAATTTCCGGATGTAACGACGGCGCGCGGCCCGAACAGATTTTCCGCGGGCGGTCCGAGAACGCCAATGAATCTCCCGTCGGGCGCCAGATGCACGACGCGGAAGTTCCAGGTATCCGCGACCCAGATCTCACCGCGCGCGTCGACGGTCACGCCGCAGGGCTCGTTGAATTGACCGGGGTTGCCTCCCTTGGTGCCCCATTGCGCGACAGGCCGGCCGGTCGCATCGAAGACCTGAATGCGGCTGTTCTTCGTGTCGGCGACGTAGAGGTTTCCGCGCGAGTCGGCGGCGACTCCGCGCGGCTCGGACAACTCGCCGGGACCGGTTCCGAATCCACCCTGGTCCCGCGACGCCGGGACGACCTTGGCGTCGGAGGGATAGTCCCGACCGGACGTGTCTCGAACCGCCACCTCGAGCGGCGCGAGTGGTCCCTCGCCGGACTCGAGGTCCTTCCGGGTGAAGAGCATCGCGTCCTGAGAGCCGATCGGCGTGCGGGAAGGCGGCGAGCCGAGGAAGAACCAGAGCTCGTGGAAGAGCCACCAGCGAAGCCTCGTCTTCAGCGGCTGCTTCCAGAAGTCGTCCGGAAACCACCAGGCGCGGATCGGAAGACGCCTGGCGGTATATCGGTCGGCGAGCTGCTTCTCGAGAGTTCCCTCGGCGCTCCAGTCGGCGATGATGAGAGGAGTCGTCGCAGTTTCGAGCGTCGGGACCCAGGTCGTCGGAAGATCCCGCAAGTACCAGGTCAGCGGCCACGTGGCTTCACCCGTGACGGTGATCACCGACTGGCCCGCCGGCACGCGCGGCTGCGCTTTCTTGACTTCGTCGACCGCCCTCACGAGGTCGTAGGTCGTCTGCACGTAGGCGAGGTACTCGCCGTGCAGCGGCTCCCTCTCCACGTCGTAGGCGCCGTATCGGAAGCACGCGAGATACATCCCGGACGTGTTGACGACCAGCAAAAGCGCCATCGCCGCGAGCGCCACTCGAGGAAGGCCCTGCTTGCGGTCGCGCCAGAGATCGGCCGCGCCGATCGCCGCCAGGATGGTCAGAGGAAGCAGCGGATGGACGGTCAGCCAGGGGACCTTCTCCCGGGCCCAGCCGTAGATCGCGAGAGAGGCAAGCGTCCAGTAGACGAGAAACCGCAGGAACGGGTCGGCGCGGGGCTCGGGCGCCGATCGGGAAAGCAACAGAAGTGCGCCGACGACTCCTGCCGCCAGGAGAAGGCCGGGGATGAGCCGGAGGGCCGGAGCGGGGGACTTGGAGACGAGAACCTGCGCTTCCGCGTAAAGGCCGAGGGCGAGGACTCCGCAGGCGACGGCGCGGATGAAGGGATCCTTCCTCACCTCGGTGCGGCGGAGGAAAAAGAGAGCAGCGAGGAGGATCGCGGTCTCGTAGTAGGCGAGCTGAGGGAAGTAGTAGTACCAGGGGCCCGGGATGCGCGCGATCGCGTGCTGGCCCATCCAGTACTTGACCGCCTTGGGAATCGCGAGCCAGTCCTCGCGGTAGCGCAAGAAGGCGGTGTACATGACCACCCAGATGGTGAGAAACACGATGGCCGCGGTGGCGAGCGGTTGCCATCGCGCGAAGGTCCAGTCCGCTGTTTCTCGGGCGGTTGTGGCCGCCGCCGCGCCGACGGGACGCTGCGCCAGCGCTCGTTCGGCGAAAACGAACGCGCCGAACATCACGAAGAGAACGCCCGTCATGTAGGCGTTTTCCTTGGTCACGCCGGCCAGCGCGAACGCGACCGCCGAGAGAGTGAGCCAGCGGGCGCGGTTGGTCTCGAGATACATCCGGAACGCGAGGATCGTCGAGAGGGTGAAGACCAGCGAATAGAGATCTTCCCGGATGAACCTCGAGAAATAGGTGAAGTGGGGCGAGAGGAGGACGAGGATCGCGTAGGCCAGCGCCGGCCCGCGGCCGATCCAGCGGGAGAGAGGCCAGGCGAAGCCGATCAGG
>DATDNV010000603.1:0-5702 GCA_036518075.1 Thermoanaerobaculia bacterium | reverse complement strand
AAGGCCGCCATCGATTGGACCGACGGATCGAACGGCTCCTTGGCGACCGCATCCACGAGAGCCTTGTCCTTGAGATCCGGGTGCTTCGCGAGCCACTGCTGGAGTTGAACGATCTCCAGCGGGTAGGTCGAGGCCGCCAGTGCCTGCGCGAGCAGCGGGTCCGGGTAGAGCGCGATCGGCGCGACCAGCGAATCGAGCGCATCCGGTGGAAGCTTCTTCGCCTGATCCGGTGCCGCCGCCGGAGCCGCCGCTTGTTGCTGCGCCAGAACGGCAGCCGCCTCTCCCGGAATGAGAAGGATCGCGCACAGGATCGCGAACGCAGCCTGGAACCGGCGAGCTGATTCGTGTCGACGTTTGAGATGAAGCATCGACTCTTCCTTTTGTGTTGGCAGTCCAGTATTCCGCTGCGGACGCGACTTTCAGAATTGGACTTTAGTGCAATAGCCGATATGGACGAAACACCGAGCCCCGCTCTCGCGCCGAATCGGGTGACCTCAAAAAAAGACGCCTCCGAGGGTGGTCTCCGGGCCCTGCGTCGATCGGGTCGGATCGCGAGACGGCAGCCTGCATGCACCAAGGTCCAATGGCCGCTTTCGGAAGGGGCTTTGATAAGCTCCCTCCCGACAAAAGACGGAAGGAAGCATCGCTCTTCGCTGGTGGGATCTAGCGGCAGTGGATTGCCAGGCCATCGAAACGCAACGGTCGCCGGGAGGTGTGAATTGAGTCGCCTTTCGATCCTTCGAGCATTCGAATCTCGTTTCCAGCGATTCGGATTCCAAACGCTCGCGCTGTTCCTGAGCAGTTTGCTCGTTTTTGGCGACGGCTTCTTGATCGCCCAGCAATCACAGCCTCCTCCAGCGGGGGCGGCCACGGCTCAAGAAGGCACACCGGCGCCGGCGGCTGATGAGAAACTCTCTCCGGATCAGCTCGATTCGCTCGTGGCTCCCGTCGCTCTCTATCCCGATTCGCTCCTGGCGCAGACGCTCGCCGCGTCCACGTATCCGCTCGAGCTCGTCCAGCTTCAGCAGTGGATGGCGAAAAACCCGAACTTGAAGGACAAGGAGCTGGCGGACGCCGTTGCCAAGCAACCATGGGACCCCTCCATTCAGTCGATGGCGGCGGTTCCCGAGCTGCTCAAGCGCCTCTGTGACGATATCCAGTGGACCACGCAGCGGGGGGACGCCTTCCTCGACCAGCAGAGCGAAGTCATGGACGCCGTTCAGCGGATGAGGAAGAAGGCCGAGGGCAAAGGTGCCCTGACGTCCAACGAGCAGCAGAAGGTCGAGACCAAGGTCATTGAAAGCAAGGAAACGATCGTCATCCAGCAGACGAATCCCGAGGTCGTCTACGTCCCTTCCTACAATCCGACGGTCGTCTACCCTCCGCCGGTCTATCCCTATCCGCCCGTCTACTACCCGCCCTATTACCCGGGCGCTGCGTTGGTCACCTTCGGCGTCGGCATGGCGATGGGCGCGGCTATCTGGGGCGGGTCCTGTTGCGGCTGCGGTTGGGGAGGTGGAAACAACACGGTCAACATAAACAACAACAACAACTTCAACCGGAATACGAACGTCAACCGCGGCCAGGGTGGCGGCGGCAACCGCGGCCAGGGCGGCGGCTGGCAGCACAACTCGCAGCATCGCGGAGGCGCCCCTTACTCGAGCAAAGCGTCGGCGAGCAAGTACGGCGGGTCCGCACGAGGTGAGGGTGGGCGTGGCAGCCAGGGGGCTAGCGCCCGCCAGCAGAGCGCCGGCGGCCGCGGCGGAGCTGGGGCAAGCCCGAGCGCGTCGAGTCGTGGCGGCGGAGCCGGAGGAGGTCAGGGCGCGTCGAGCCGCGGCGGCGGCGGAGACTTCGGCGGAGGAAGTCGCGGCGGCTCCTCGAGTCTCAGCGGAGGCGGCGGAGGCTCGAGAGGCTCCTCGGCAATGGGGGGCGGCTCAGGCGGCTTTTCCGGCAGTAGCGCCAGGTCGAGCAGCTCCCGAGGCTCGTCGAGCATGGGCTCCAGAGGCGGCGGTGGAGGGAGTCGAGGCGGCGGCGGCGGAAGGCGGAGGTAAGAGCCATGATGAAGCACTGGCTTTGTTCTGGAATCGTCTGCGCCTTGCTCGTTGCTCCCGCTCTCGGCACCGCGGAAGAAGCGGCAAAGAAGGCTCCTGCGGCAGTCCACCAGCGCACGTTCGAGACGCCAAAGGCGGCCGCCGATGCGCTGGTCGAGGCGGCCGACAAGTACGACCTGCCGGCATTGAAGGAAATCTTGGGTCCTGACGGCGCGGACCTCGTCGTCACCAAGGACGCCGTTCAAGACAAGAATCAGCTCGCGGCGTTTGCTGCCAAGGCGCACGAGAAGAGCGAAATTCTCACCGACGCGAAGAACCCGAACAAGGCGATCCTTCAGATCGGAGACCAGGATTGGCCGATGCCGATCCCGATCGTCCGCAAAGGGGGCAAGTGGCTCTTCGACTCGAAGGCGGGGCGGACGGAAGTTCTCTACCGCCGGATCGGACGCAACGAGCTCGACGCCATCGAGGCCTGTCGCAACTACGTGGATGCGCAGCAAGAGTATGCGCTCGCGAAGCACGATGGCTCCAACCTCAACCAGTACGCGCAGAAGGTCATCAGCAGCGAAGGCAAGCAGGACGGCCTCGTGTGGCGCAACGCCGACGGGAGCTTTGGAGGGCCGCTCAGCGAGGGACTCGGCCGGGCGATTGCCGAGGGGTACTCGAAGAAGTCCGAGCCGTGGCACGGCTACTACTTCAAGATCCTGAAGGGCCAGGGCCCCGCGGCGCCGAACGGGAAGATCGACTTCGTCGTGAAGGGAGTCATGATCGGCGGCTTTGCCCTGGTCGCGTGGCCGGCCGAGCATCGCGTCACGGGCGTCAAAACCTTCATCGTCAGCCACAACGGGATCGTTTACGAGAAGGATCTCGGCCCCGACACGGGGAAGCTCGCGAGCGCGATGACGACCTACAACCCGGACAAGAGCTGGAAGGAAGTTCCCGAGACCGAAGAGTAGGTCCCGCTTCCCGGAAAAAATGAAGGCCCGAGCACGATGCTCGGGCCTTCTAATTCATGCCGCAGAGCTCGTCTGCGGTTCAGCGTTGGATCAATCTGAAAGAATCGTGATCTCGACCCGTCGATTCTCGAACCGACCCTTGGCCGTCTTGTTGTCCGCGATCGGATCGTTCTCTCCGCGGCCGGAAGCTTCGATTCTCGATGCGTCGACCCCGTGCGTCGCCAGGTAATCCTTTACGGCCGCGGCCCGCCGCATAGACAGCTTCTGGTTGTATTCCGGGGTACCGATGCTGTCCGTATATCCCACGAGCGAAACCTTCGACCCTGGGTACTTCTTGATGAAGTCGAGGGCCTTCTGCAGATCGGCGTCATCCGCCTTTCTGATCGTCGACTTGTCGAAGTCGAAGTTCACGTGAATGGTCATCTTGTCGAGGACCTTCCGGTGCACGGCCACTGTCGTGGAGGCATCGCGGGTCCCGCCATCTCCACTCGCGGTAATGGTGTATTGCGTCGTGTCATTCGGGCAGACCCTGCGGGACCCGTTGGTATCCACGCTGCCGAGCCCCTGGTTGATCGAAGCGCTCGAGGCATTCGACGTCGACCAGGACAACGTCGCGCACTGTCCCTGGTTCACCGATCCCGGATCGGCCGAGATCGACACCATGGGCGCCGGTGCCGCGGGCGGAGCAGGAGCCGGGGCCGGGGCGGGAGCCGCCTTGGCTGCGGGTTTGGGCGGGCAGAGTGCCTTGATCATGGCGATGGCCCGATTCGCTTTCGCGATCGCCTCGTCGCGATGGCAGAAGGTGCAGACGTCGTGCGCCTCCTGAACCAATTTCGCCGCGGCGTTGAACTCGTTGGGACACTCCTTGTCCTTGCCAGCCTGCCTTGCCGCCTCCAGCGCCTTGTCGGCGGCGGTCAGCTCCGGGACAGTGAATGGTGTCGACGCGCAGCCGATGAGTCCACCCACGACTAAGAGGGCGACGGTGATCGACAGCAGCGTCCTCCGTACTTTGAGTTCCGGCATCTTCTTCTCCTTCCTCATAAAAAATCTCGAACCAGTTTGCTGTTTCATGATGCTCGAGTTGGATGAACGGGGTTGCCCGAAGACTCACCCCCCAGTTCTAATTTGGGCGAACACTAGCACCGATCCCGGCGGTTGGGGATTGGACGTTCGGGCACCTGGACCGACCCTGCCGTCTCGGAGCTTAAGAGAGATTTCACAGCACTTTCACCGCGAAATAGCGGGCGAACGCTCCGCGGCTGAGTCTCCGCCGGGCTTGCCGTTTCGCCTCTAAGTCTTGTGAGCACGGGAAGAAAGCAGCCGATCCGAGGGAAATGGAAACCGGGCTTGCAAGGGAAGCTGGCCGGCGGATGAAACTGCCCGGATGACGTCCGATTTTGAGAGAGAGCTCCAAGCCAGCAACTGGCTATCCTTCGTCTTCCAGGCCTCGACGTAGGCCATCGGTATCGTGAGCAGAGGCTCGCCTCGAGACCTCGCCAACCGGTTTAGGTTCCGCTCCAGGTGGAGGAAGACTCTCTTTCTCAACCTCGGTCCGAGGACCCTCTTCCACCCGTTGAGAAAGCCTAGCTTGACGAATGTAATGCCGAAACAAGGCGCTTCCGTCGGCGAATCCCATCGTGCCCTTCGCACGACGAACCTTGGACCCACCGGCCGATGCGTCAGCTTCCAAGCCAGCGACAACAAAAAAGAAAAGCTCAGGAACGAGTCCTGAGCTCCAAAATAATTCCCCGGCGACGTCCTACTCTCCCACGCGGTCTACCGCGAAGTACCATCGGGGCTGAAGGGCTTAACGGCCGTGTTCGGAATGGGAACGGGTGTGGCCCCTTCGCTAAGGTCACCGGGAAAGCCTGTTTAGCTTACAGCTCACAGCTCTCAGCTATGAGCCGTGCCGGACGACCGAATCAGTCTGGCTAAAAGCTGTCAGCTGCGAGCTGTAAGCTCGGTTCCAAAGAGAGTCGGGTGCAATAGTTACATTCGCGTCTTAAATATTTTATGGTCAAGCCGCACGGCCGATTAGTACTGGTCAGCTACACGCCTTGCGGCGCTTCCACACCCAGCCTATCAACGTGGTCGTCTCCCACGGGCCTTCAGGGGGTTACCCCCGGGAAATCTCATCTTGAGGAAGGCTTCCCGCTTATATGCCTTCAGCGGTTATCCTTTCGAACATCGCTACCCGGCCGTGCCGCTGGCGCGACAACCGGTGCACAAGAGGTTCGCCCCTCCCGGTCCTCTCGTACTAAGGAGGGATCCTCGCAAATTTCCTGCGCCCACACGAGATAGGGACCGAACTGTCTCACGACGTTCTAAACCCAGCTCACGTACCGCTTTAACCGGCGAACAGCCGGACCCTTGGGACCTGCTTCAGCCCCAGGATGCGATGAGCCGACATCGAGGTGCCAAACCTTGCCGTCGATGTGAACTCTTGGGCAAGATCAGCCTGTTATCCCCGGCGTACCTTTTATCCGTTGAGCGATGGCCCTTCCATGCAGAACCACCGGATCACTAAGCCCGACTTTCGTCCCTGCTCGACTTGTCGGTCTCGCAGTCAAGCTCTCTTCTGCCTTTGCACTCTACGGCTGGTTTCCAATCAGCCTGAGAGAACCTTTGGGCGCCTCCGTTACAATTTAGGAGGCGACCGCCCCAGTCAAACTACCCGCCTGGCAGGGTCCCCGAC
>DATDNV010000602.1:0-7713 GCA_036518075.1 Thermoanaerobaculia bacterium | reverse complement strand
TGTCCGCCGACGAGGAAGCCCGGATGGCGCCCCGCGTCGGAAAGGAGCCACGCGGTCAAAGCAGAGGTCGTCGTCTTTCCATGGGTGCCCGTGATCACCACCGATGTCTTGCCGGGCAGGAGGAATCGGGCGATCGCTTGCGGCATCGAGAGGACAGGCAGCCCGCGGCGCGCGGCTTCGGTCGACTCCGGGTTGTCGCGGGTAGCCGCGTTTCCCACGATGACGATCTCCGCGTCCGGCGGGACGTGCTCGGCCGCAAATCCGCGGGCGACCGGGATGCCCAGGTCCGCAAGCAGCGTGGACATAGGAGGATAGAGGTCGAGGTCGCTGCCCGTGATTCGATGCCCGGACTCTGACAGGAGCGCCGCCAGCGGCACCATGGCGGTGCCTCCGATGGGCACCATGTGAATCTTCAAGCGGTTCCCCTCCCGATTCGGGGCGAGCGAAAACCTTCCGATTTCGGGGCTTTAATGGAAATATCCTTGGTAACCTGAGGGTTTGAGCCCTTCGGCATAGTAACCCTAACCCGGAAAAACAGGAGGATCGGGAGATGCGGCAGATTCAGAAACTCGCGAGCGTTGGCCTCGCCCTGGCGGCGGTCATCGCGATGACAGGGGAGGCTCTCGGGCAGGCCGCCGCCAAGCCCAAGACGTCGGAAAACAAGTCGGCCGTCGCGGCGCCCAAGATCGAAATCGCTCCCGAGATGAAGGACGCGGGCACCGTTCCCAAGGGGCAGCTCATCGACACCACCTTCGTCGTCAAGAATACCGGGGGATCGGACCTGATCATCACCGACGCGCGTCCCGGCTGCGGATGCACGGTCGCCTCTTTCGACAAGGTGGTCAAGCCCGGCGCGGAAGGCAAGATCGTGACTTCGGTCGACACCAAGAACTTTTCCGGTCCCATCTCCAAGTCGCTCCTGGTTCTTTCCAACGACCCCGACCGCCCTCAGATCAACCTCTTCATCAAAGCGACGGTCAAGCCGTTCGTGGACGTCCTCCCGCAGCCTTACGTGCGTTTTGCGGTCGTCAAGGGAGACACCGACAGCCGCGACGTGATCATCTTCTCCGAGGAGAAGACCTTCAAACCCACGGTCGCGGAGACGGCGCAGCCCTACGTCAAAGCAGAAGTCTCGCCCGCGGGCGACAAAGACAAGCTGGCCGGCCGTCCGGGCGAGCAGTACAAGCTTCACATCACGATCACAGGCGACGCCCCCGAGGGTCTGCTCAATGCGCCGATTCGCGTGGCGACGGGCGTGTCGCAGCAGCCGACGATCGAGATCCCGGTTTCGGGTCTGGTCCGCGAGCGGGTGTCGGTGACGCCCAAGCTCGTCAATTTCGGCAACTTCACCGCCGGCAAGGATCCGATCACCCGCAACGTCGTCGTCAACAACAACAAGCCGCAGACCCAGGTCAAGGTGACGAGGGCGGAAGTTTCCGTGCCGGGCTTCATCACCGACGTCGTGCCGACGCAGGAGGGCGTCTCCTATACCGTCGTCATCAAGGCGAGCGACAAGGTCAAGAAGGGGCCGGTGGACGGAGTCGTCAAGCTCTACACGACCGACAAGGAAAAGTCGGTCATCGAGCTGCCCTTGAAGGGCGAAGTCCTGTAAGTCGAACGCCTCGATCGTTTCTTCCAGAACGCCCCGGCTCGTCCGGGGCGTTTTTTTGGAAGCAAGAAGCCAGACAAGGAGCGAGGAGAGGGAGCCGGGTCTTAGCTCACACCCTCACGACCTTTTCGAGAATGTCGTCGCGCCACGTGTAGCGCAGGCGTTTGCGCTTCTGCGCCGCTCTCTTCTGGAGCGCGTAACCGTAGAGGAGCGGAAGCGCGACCGACGTCTCCACGAAGGCCATCTCGTGGGTCGCCTGCTTGGAAACCTTTCCCCAGGACGTGGCTTCCGAAAGAGTCGAGCCTCCGAGTCCGCCCCAGTGCGGAGCATCGGTCGTGATCTGCAGCGCGTACTTGTGCCCGCCCGTGTCGATGCCGAAGATGTAGGACATCACGATCGAGTCGTTGATGTAGTTCTTGGGAACGCCACCCGACACGTAGACCGCGGCGGTCGCCGGGCTCTGTACCACGATCTGAGTGAGCTCGTAGTTGTCGCGAATCGAGCTGATCGTCAGGGGCTCGCGGCCCGATTGCCGGCAGCGGTGATAGTGCTCGGTCAGGCCGATCCCGATCGAGGAGTCGTTCAACGCGGGAACGAAAAGGGGCACGTCGTTTCGCGCGCAGGCTCCCAGGATCGAGCCGCGGTCGCGCTTCGCCTTCTCCGCCAGCAGGCGCAGAAACGCGCGCGAGGAAAGAGTCCGGGGTGCGAGGGTATCGGCGAAAGCCGAAACGGCCAGGTCGGTGTCCCAGTATTTCTCTTCGTCGATGAACGTGTCATAGAGCCGATCGATGTAGAGGTCCCGGAGCTCCTTGTCGTCCGCTTCGGGAGTTCCGTGGAAGTGCCGGCCGCCGCGGACCTGGTAAAAGTCCTGCGAGATGATCGCGCCGGTCGAGACGACGACATCGACCATGTTGCGCTCGATCAGGTCGACGATGACCTGCCGCATCCCGGCCGCGATCAGCGAGCCGGCCAGTCCCAGAAAGATCGTGGGCCGCTGGCGATCCCGGAGCATCGCTTCGAACACGTGGCCGCACTTGCCGAGCGCGCGCGCCTGAAACGACGCTTCGCGGTAGGCGTCGAGAAGTCCCGCGACCTTCGTCCCGCGTTCGACGCGGACCGGCGTCGTGGGGCGACCTAGGAGCGCCTTCTTCCTTTTGCGGTTGACGCCGAGCGCGGCTTCGTGCGCGTATTGACGGGCGGTTTGGACTCCGATCTTGACTTTCGATCCCATCGGCGAGGCCCTCCCGAAAGTATGCGGTACGCGGCCATCGCGGCGGCGTATCCGGAGTCGATGTTCACGGCCGTGACGCCGTTGGCGCAGGAGTTGATTGCGGAAAGCAACGACGCGATGCCCGAGAGCGAGGCTCCATAACCTCCGGAGGTGGGTACGGCGATCAGAGGCCGGCCAACGAGACCGGCGATGACGGAGAAGAGCGACGCTTCCATGCCCGCCGCGACGATCACGACGTCCGCCGCCTCGATCTCCTCGATCCGCGAGAGCAGACGCAGGATGCCGGCAACACCGACGTCGGGAACGAATTGGGAAGAGACGCCCAGATACTCGAGAGTGCGGCGAGCTTCTTCGGCGACCGTCGTATCGGAAGTACCGGCGGTGACGACCGCGACCGTTCCTTCGACGCGCGGCATGGGCTTGCCGACGGAGAGGTGAAGCGTGCTGGAGCGCGGATCGTACTGCGCGCGGCCGGGAAGGGGAGCCGTCGCCGCGACTTCTTCCCATGTTTCGGGAGTGAGCCGGGTGACGAGGACGTCGTGGGCACGCGCGAGCTGGCGGCAGATCTCGGCGATCTGCGCGGAGGTCTTGCCTTCGGCGAGCACGACTTCGGGAAATCCGACGCGGCGCATCCGATCGAAATCGAGCGTGTAGTCGGGCCCGCTCATGCGCGGATCATAACGGCAGGCGGGGCGCAGGCAATGATTTCACCCGCTGGAAGACAAATCGTCGCCGTAGATCTGCGCTTGATGCCGGCGCGCGCGGGGAGTATCGTGCTCCCTTCGTTCGCGATCTTTGAGTTCGTTCGGATTGGCCCGGACCTGCCGAGTTCCAACTCGGCGGGGGCGGGTCAGAGGGAAGCGGGTGAAAAACCCGCGCGGCCCCCGCCACTGTGACCGGGGACGCCCCGGGCATCAAGACCACTGGGCGCGCAGGATCGGGAATCGGTTCGGCGCTCGGGAAGGAGCCCGGCGGCGGAGGATCCGGAAGCCAGGAGACCTGCCGGACGGAACGCTTTTCCCGGGCGGGAGGAACCGGCAGCGCCGTCTTCGAATTCGCGCGGGCGTGCGGACCTTGCGGAACCCGTTCCGGGGCTTTCGTCTCGTCGAACGGGAGGTTCGAATGACGACCGCGGTTCTGTTGGTTCTCCTGGGCGCTCTGACTCGGCTGCTTCCCCATCCTCCTAACTTCGTTCCCCTGGGCGGTCTGGCCCTCTATGCCGGGGCGAGGCTGCCGCGGCGCCACGCGTTCTGGGTTCCGCTCGCGTCGATGGCGATTTCCGATCTCTTCATCGACTTCGGGACCGGCCGCCCTGCAGTGACGCTCGTCCGCGTCGCCGTCTACGGCTCGTTTGCGGCGATCGTCGGCCTGGGGACGCTCGCGCGGAGAGCCCGGACGCTTCGCCTGTCCGGCATTGCGGTCTGCGGCTCGGTCCTCTTTTTCATCCTCACCAACTTCGCCAACTGGGTCCAGTTCTCCACCTACCCGCACACACCTGTCGGGCTCGCGCTCTGCTACGTCGCGGCCGTGCCCTGGTTCTGGAACACCCTGACTGCGGATCTTCTGGGAACTTTCGTTCTCTTCGGCGTTGACGCGCTCTCCCGGCGGCAGCTCGCCCGTAGCGGCGCGATCCTTCTCGCGGCCCTCTTCGCCGCTTCCGGCTCCGCGTCCCTGGGGCAAACCCAAGCGCAAACGCAGCCGCAGAGCGTCTCCGAATCGGTCGTAGTGACGGCGACCGCCGCGCCGGAGCCGCAGACCGACCTCGGCGCCGCGACGACGGTCATCACACGCGAGGAGATCCAGAAGCGGGAGTTTCGAACGGTGGCCGACGCCCTTCGCAGCGTGCCCGGGCTCGACCTGGTGCAGTCGGGCGACTCCGGTGCGATCGCTTCCGTCTTCCTGAGAGGCTCCAATTCCAATCATGCGCTCCTCATGGTCGACGGCGTGCGCATGAACTCCCCCTACTTCGCGGGATACGACTTCTCGACGCTGACGACCGAAAACGTCGAGCGGATCGAGATCGTCCGCGGTCCCTTTTCGGCGCTCTACGGCTCGGACGCGATGGGCGGCGTCATCCAGATCTTCACTCGAGCGGCGGCGACCGGCTTGACCGGACGGGCAAGCCTCGAAGCGGGCAACGCCGGCCAGCGCCAGGGAGAGGTGTTTGCCTCGGCCGGGGAAGGAATCTGGGGGCTGTCGGGCTCCTTCCGCGACGGCCGCGTCGGCGGCGACCGCGTCAATTCCGACTGGGCGCAGAAGAGCGGCACCGCGCGCATCGAAGCGCGGATCTCCGAGTCGCTGCACGCGGCCTTCGAGGCCGGACTCGTCGACGGGGAGGCGGGCATTCCGGGCCCGGTCGGCGGGGAGACGCCGCACGAGCGCTCGCCCTGGTGGGAGGAGCGGCTCGCGCTTCCGGTGAGCTGGAAGCCGTCGGCCGACCACGACGTGAGCGTCCTCGTCGCCAACGTCGTTTCCAAGCCCCAGTTCGAAGACCCGGACGATGACTTCTTCTCTTCGACCCGCGCGCAGTCGACGCAGACCCGGATCGGCGATACCTGGAGCTCGGGCAACAACCGCTTGACCGGATTTGCGACCTACGAACGCAGCAAGGTCGACAGCGGATCCAATTTCGGCGTCGACCTCGACGGCCAGACGACGACGATCTGGGGCGTGGGAGCCGAGGATGCGGCGAAGCTCCCGGGCGGGTTCGCCGTCACGGGCGGTCTTCGGTACGACCGCCATTCGCA
Organism: Thermoanaerobaculia bacterium; assembly: GCA_036518075.1. GTDB lineage: Bacteria > Acidobacteriota > Thermoanaerobaculia > UBA5066 > Gp7-AA6 > DATDNV01. The sequence goes on along the minus strand of DATDNV010000602.1, from coordinate 2,126 downwards.
ATTCGGAAGCGCGTGGAGCCCGCGCGCGACGATCGCGTGGCTTTCGCCGGACTCGCTTTGGAAGCTGCGGGCGTCGGGAGGCTCGGCCTTTCGCGCGCCGACCGTCGGCGAGCTCTACTTTCCCTTCGTCGGCAACCCCAACCTCAAGGCCGAACACTCGGTCTCCTACGAGGTCGGCGCGGAGCGGTACGTCGCGGGAGGCCGCATCGAGGTGTCGGGCTTCTGGAGCGACTTCCGGGACCTGATCGTCTACGACTTCGGCCTGGGACAGGACACCAACGTGGGCCGGGCGCGCACACGCGGGGTCGAGACCGCGTGGCGCCAGGATCTCGCACCGACGTTTTCCCTGGACGTCGGCTATACCTATCTGGACGTCGAGGATCGGGACACCGGTCTGGCCCTCATCCGGCGGCCGCGCCACCGGGCATTCGTGGGCGCATTCTGGATGCCGTTGCCGGGCCTCTCCGTGGCGCCCCGAGTCCTGTATGTCGGAAGCCGCCCCGATAACGATGCGTTGACCGGAGCGCGCGTCGAGGATCCTTCGCACGTCCGCGTCGATCTGGCCGCACGCTACGACTTCAAGGCCGTTTCCCCTTACATCCGACTCGAGAACCTGACCGACCGCCGCTACGAAGAGGTAGACGGATATCCTGCTCCGAGGCTCCGCTTCGCGGGAGGCCTGGAAGCGAGGTTCTGATGCCACGGATCACTCGGGTCTACACCAAGACCGGGGACGACGGAACGACGGGGCTCGGAAGCGGCGGGCGAATCGCGAAGGATGCGCCTCGCATCGAAGCGTACGGCACGGTCGACGAGCTGAACAGCTGGATCGGCGTGGCGCTGGCCGCGGGGGTTCACGATCCGGTGGTCTCGACGTTGCGGACGATTCAAAACGAGCTCTTTCACCTCGGCTCGGACCTCTGCGTCCCCGAAGCCGACAAGAAGCAGACGCCGGTGCCTCGGATCGAGGAGCGGCATGTGCTCGCGCTCGAGAAGCTCATGGACCGCCTTTCGGAGAAGCTCTCGCCTCTGGAAAACTTCATCCTGCCCGGCGGCACGCCCGCCGCTGCGGCGCTTCACGTGGCGCGGACCGTCTGCCGGCGGGCGGAACGGCGAGCGCTGTCCCTGTCGCGGCAGGAGTCGATCGGTGCGTACGTCATTCCGTACTTGAATCGCCTGTCCGACGCGCTCTTCGTGATGGCTCGCTACGAGAACAAGGCAAGCGGCGCGGCCGACACGCTCTGGGACAGCCGGGCGTGACGAAGCCGAAGGGGCTGGTCTCGTGGAGCTCCGGGAAGGACAGCGCCTGGGCGCTCGAGACGGTCCGGCAAGCCAACAATATAGATATTGTTGGCTTGCTGACCACGGTGACCGATGGCTACGCGCGGGTTTCGATGCACGGCGTCCGCGAAGAGATCCTCGAATGGCAAGCCGCCGAGACGGGGTTGCCGTGCATGAAAGTGCGGATTCCTCCGGGCTGCGTCAACGCCGACTACGAGAACGCGATGGCGCGCGCCCTGGCCCAGGCCCGCGAGCGGGGCGTCCAGAAAGTGGTGTTCGGAGACTTGTATCTGGAAGACGTGCGGCGGTATCGCGAGGAAAGGCTCCAGGGATCCGGCATCGAGCCGGTCTTCCCGCTCTGGGGCCGATCGACGCGTGATCTCGCCGGGGAGATGATCGCGGGCGGTCTTCGCGCGCGGGTCGTCTGCGTCGACCCTCGCCGGCTGGCGCCCTCCTTCGCCGGAGCGTCCTGGGACGCGCGTTTCCTCGACGCGCTTGCGCCGGAAGTCGACCCTTGCGGAGAAAACGGCGAATTCCATACCTGCGTGACCGCGGGTCCGATGTTCGGGCGTCCCCTCGAGGTCGAATGCGGCGAGGTCGTCTCCCGGGACGGGTTCGTCTTCGCGGACCTCGTCCGCGCGCCGTCTGCGAGCGGAGAAGGGCGCTCCCAGACCGCGTGACCGCGGTGCGCATCGTCTCGCTTCTGCCGAGCGCGACGGAGATCGTCGCGGCTCTGGGTTTCGAATCCCAGCTCGTCGGACGGTCCCATGAGTGCGACTTTCCGCTCGGAGTCCGGCGTCTTCCCGTCTGTACCTCGCCCCAGATCGACGTTTCCGCGCGATCCG